>JBILIX010000300.1:0-3388 GCA_044368835.1 Flavobacteriales bacterium
CGATTTGAATGGATGATGGCAGCAATTCGACCAGCGTGCATGCATTGTTGACGCATCCTGCAGCATCTGTAACGGATAGGCAATATTCCCCACCATCAACGTTGATGAGGCTATCATTGGTGCTGACAAAACCATTTGGGCCGGTCCAGCTATACGTGTATGGTTCTATAGCATCCCTTATTTCGGAAGTAACCAAGCCATTACCAGCACCTTGACAGCTCGCTGGACTTGCGGTAAGTTCAATAGCGATACTGGAAACGTTGATGGTAACTTCAGCTGTTCCGCTGCATGCTCCTACTGATGCATTGAGGGTGTAGGTGGTGGCTTGCGTGGGGCAAACTTCTGTTATCAAGCTCTCATCGTTAGGCACATTTGAAGACCATTCGAATGTTGTGCTGGGAAGATTTGGAACAACTCCTGTAAGCGTTATGCAATTACCAACACAGGTGTTTGTTTCATCTGCAGTTAATTGTACATCCAGAAAATCGTTGATGAAAAAATTAATGCTGTCAACGGCTTCGTTTTCCAAACACAATGGATTCGCGAGATAAATAGTAATGAACTCCTGTCCTTCAGGCAAGTTGTCCTCTGTTGGCGTGATGTTGAATGTCACGGAAGCTTCATTCGGTGGAATCGTTATTGCGTTTTGAGCAAGTGGAATTCCATTGCCAATCGTTGGAGTATAGTCTACACCATTAGTGGCTGTTCCGCCTACCCAGTAGAGCACTTCGGTTGGCTGGTTATCTACAATTTGACGTGTGAAGGTGATACTGCCATTCGAGCAGCCTTCAACCATGTACTCCAAACCATTGGAAGTAGCTGTTGAAACCAAAACGGGGTTCGATTCGATTGCCTGAATGAAAACACCGGAGTCATAAACGTGGTCGGTACCATCTGCGATTACAAGCTTCAGGCGATACGTTTCACAAGGGAACAATCCACCAACCTTGGCAATCAGATTGCGCGTAAACCCGTCGTATTGCACAAACTGACCTAGGGGATTCTGATTATTATAGTAGAATGCTTGATTGTTTAAAGCATTAATGGTGTTGATTGAAACAACTTGGCCGGTCGTAGGAATCAAGGCGATGTTCACATCGGTTCCGATGCCGGGTCCACTAATGTAGAAACCGAAAACGTCGTTGAATTGTGAACCAACCCATTCGTTATATTCCTCAGAGGCAAAGGTGTATTTGAATTTCAAAGAGTCACCCTGAGGGACGATATCGAATTCAAATTGCGTTGCATCGTAAGTCGTTCTGCTTTGGGCAAGGTTCAGCAATGCGCTTCCAGGACAGTCGTTGTCGAAGAAGTCGCACGTACCTGCACTGGTAGAGCAGTTACCAATGGAATTGTTAGGACCAACGGCGTAGAGGGCCTTCCCGGTTGTGAGAAGGAGACCTTGCGATGACCCGATTTCCGTTCCAGCCGATTGGTAATAGCCATAACTGCTATCACAAGCAGTTACCGTTACATTGGAAATTTGAACTCCAGGACCTACAAGGTTCTGCACCATTTGTTCCGGAGTCAGCGAAATATCCACACTCAATTGGGCGTGTACTCCTTGCATGGCAAATGCACCGAATGCAGCCAGAAGAAGATTTTTGAAGTTGAATCGTATCATAGTTGATCTGAAAAAATACATTGTTAATTTGGAAAATTCGCTTAGTTGCCCGTGCGTGCGTCAAGACAACGCTGGTCAAATGCATTGGTTTGTTGACCTTGCAACCACTCAGTTGCTGTAAGGCCGGTAAGCGTAGCGAGTTGTTTGAAGCCGCCCGAGCTGGAAGTTGCATTCAGTTTCTTCACGCAAATCACTTTCGCTGGAATGCAAGCTGTTTCGATTATGTAATTCCCATCGGCCTTGATTGTTTCATGTAATTCAACGTACTTGTTGAAATCAAGTGTCGTGAATTCAAAATAAATCCGCTCCTGAGATGGGGCAGTGGTTGCCTGAGCGAATGACGAAATGCACCCGTATAGGATGCAAGCGACGATTAGAATGATTTTATTCATAGCATTTAGGGTGTTTTTTCCGAGGTAAACGGGCTTGCTTACCATGGAAGTTGCAAATATGTTTCAAAAATCGCTAAAATAGAGAAAAATGCAAAACTTGATGATCAATGTTACGCGATTGAAAAGTTCTCATCCTATCTGCCTCGTTTGTCTTAAAACTTCGTATAGGATAATACCCGATGCAACCGATACATTCAGCGAAGATGTTTTTCCGCGCATGGGAATGCGGACAATTTCATCTACCTTCCTGAGGGCCTCAGCAGAGATTCCTGATTCTTCCGAACCCATAATGATACAGGTGGGCATGGTCAAATCGATTTCGTAGAGTTCTTTTCTTGTTTTTTCAGAACAGGCGACAACGCGAATTCCTGAATGCTGAAGCACCTGTATGGAATTTGCTATTGACTTCACTCTACATACTGGAATATTGTACAGCGCACCAGCTGACGTTTTGATGGCCTCTTCATTTATTTGAGCGCTTCCTTTTTCCGGCACCAGTATGGCTTGTGCTCCCATGCATTCGGCATTTCTGCATATTGCGCCGAAGTTGCGCACGTCGGTAACTCCATCGAGCATAACCAGAAGAGGAGTCTCCCCGGAATCGAATGTAGCAGTTATGATGTTTTCGAAATTGCCATACGTAATGGGGGATACAAATGCCACTACACCTTGATGGTTTTTAGATGTGATGGTGTTGAGCTTTTCTAAGGGTACGTATTGAAAAGGTATGTTGTGTTGTTGTATGAGAAGCTTTGTTTGAGAAATGATTTCACCCTGAAGTCCACGTTGAATGAGGACTTTGTCAATTTCGTTTCCGGCGTTTATAGCTTCTTGCAGCGGACGCAGACCGAAGAGCATTTGATTGCGCTTCGGTCTCGGTTCGTTGTTGTTACGCGAAAAGGATGGTTGTCTGCGGCCTGGGTGGTTCATGTTCTGGATCGTTGTATGAAAGGAGCGCGCGAAGATAGTCGGAATGAAAGGAGCCAAAGAGGTTAGAATTGGCCCTAAAGAGGCTAAATGAAGTGTTGTGTTAGGGCATTGTGAAATTATTTTCATGTTTTTTACTACTGATGCTCAGCTGTTAACGAGGCGGTCGGGTAATTTTTTTTACTTACCACTTGCGCGAATGAAAAAGAGGAGTACATTTGCACCCGCTTTTGAAAACAACAACGTTCTTTGGCAAACATCAAAAGCAGTGTAGTTAAGGGTTTCAGAAAATATTTTCGAAAAAAAAATTGAAAATAAATTGGGAAACAACAAAACAACCACAGTATATTTGCCGCCCCGCTTCAAAAAGTGAAACGGGTTTAGTTGAAAAGTTCTTTGATATAATGCAGCAGCGAACAGGTAAATTATTTTAAGAAGCCAAGAG
>JBILIX010000301.1:0-3350 GCA_044368835.1 Flavobacteriales bacterium
ATGCACCAACTATTTTTGACCAAAGATTTCGACGATGAACGACTTACAATCAATAATTGAATTTGCGTGGGAAAACCGCGATTCACTTCAGGAGAAAGAGGCCCAAGCTGCCGTGCGTGAGGTAATTGAAAAGCTCGACAAGGGTGTGTTGCGTGTAGCAGCTCCCAACGAAAATGGCGGCTGGGATGTGAATGAATGGGTGAAGAAGGCAGTGGTCATGTATTTCCCGATTCAGCAAATGAAAACGATGGAGGCGGGCCCCATGGAGTTTCATGATAAAATGGAACTCAAACGCAACTATGCGTCGCTGGGCGTGCGTGTAGTGCCTCATGCGGTTGCGCGCTATGGTGCTTATCTGGCGCCCGGTGTTATCATGATGCCGAGCTATGTAAACATTGGTGCTTTTGTCGACAGCGGAACCATGGTCGACACGTGGGCCACGGTGGGCAGTTGCGCTCAGATAGGCAAAAACGTTCACCTCAGCGGAGGTGTGGGCATTGGTGGTGTGCTGGAACCTCTCCAAGCTGCTCCTGTAATTATTGAAGACGGTGCCTTCATTGGCTCGCGGGCAATCGTGGTTGAAGGAGTGCGCGTGGGAAAGGAGGCCGTGCTGGGGGCCAATGTGGTATTGACCAAAACAACACGCATCATCGATGTTAGCGGCCCCGAGCCGGTTTCGTTTTCGGGTGAAATTCCGGAGCGCTCTGTCGTAATTCCGGGTGTCGTAAATAAAACGTTCCCTGCTGGTGAGTTTGGCGTGCCGTGCGCTCTCATCATCGGAAAACGAAAAGCAAGCACCGACCTGAAAACCTCTCTCAATGATGCCCTGCGCGATTTTAATGTATCCGCTTAAAAAAATCGCTTGAAGAAATTCTTAGTCATACAAACGGCTTTCATCGGCGATGCGATACTTGCGACTGCTGTGCTTGAGCATCTGCGCAAAAAGCTGCCCAGCGCGCGTTTGGATGTGTTGGTGCGGGCAGGAAATGAATCGTTGTTCAATGACCATCCTTTCGTAAAACAGGTATTCGTGTGGAATAAGAAAGAGTCGAAGTATCGTGGCTTATTCCAACTGCTGAAGTCTATTCGAAAACAGCAATACGATGGGGTCATAAACCTGCAACGACATGCCGCATCCGCTTTTCTGACCATGTTCTCGGGTGCTGCAAAAACAGCAGGATTCGATGAGAATCTATTATCCTGTTTTTTTTCTTTTCGAACTACGCATCGCATAGGTAATAAGGGTGAGGCGAACTACCTGCACGAGGTCGATCGGTGTATACAACTTACAAGCCCTTGGGTGGAGGTGGCCGATGCGAGGCCAAGGCTTTATCCTTCTGATCGAGATTTTTCTTCAATCGAACCATACACGTCTCGTTCCTTTATCACCATTAGCCCTTCTTCCGTTTGGTTTACCAAGCAAACACCGGGTGAAGTTTGGATAAAACTGATGCAATCATCTTCAGATCGTCAAATCTATTTATTGGGCGGTCCTCAGGATTCTGCTCTGTGCGAGTCCCTGGCTGAAGGGTTGTCGCATGTGCAAGTTCTCGCCGGCCATTTATCGCTACTACAATCGGCCGCACTCATGAGCAAGGCCGAAATGAATTACACCAACGACAGCGCACCGCTGCACCTCTGCTCGGCAATGAATGCACCTGTTACGGCTGTATTCTGCAGCACCATACCGGAGTTTGGTTTTGGTCCGCTTTCGGAGCGCAGCAGGGTAGTGCAAACGCGCTCAAACCTAGCGTGCAAACCTTGTGGAATACACGGCCGCTCGGCTTGTCCGAAGGGCCATTTCGATTGCGGTAAAATTGAGAATGCTGATTTGCTTTAATGATTGCTTATGATGACGTTCACCACGGAAGTTCCTATTGTTCCTTCGAGTCATACGATTCGTGTAGCCGATTCAATCGTGCTGGTCGGCTCTTGCTTTGCGCAAGAGATGGGGGAGTGGTTCAAACAGAAGCGGTTTTCAATTGTCGTAAACCCCAATGGTATTTTATTTCATCCATCGGTGCTGGCTAGAATTCTTCGCAGGGCTGTCGATGAAAAAAAATACTCCGGCGAAGAATGGGTTCTTCAGGACGGATTGTTTCACAGTTTTGATCACCACGGAGTATTGAGCGATAGAAGCGCTGATCGGTTAACACAACACACGAACCAGCAGCTTCAATCGATGGCCGAGGCGCTTAGGTCTGCGTCTACGCTCGTGGTTACATGGGGCTCTGCCTGGGGATACCAATGGAATGAGGATGGCCAATGGGTGGCCAATTGCCACAAAATTCCTCAGCAACGATTTACGAAGAAGCTCATTGAAGCGCACGATATAGTAGTGGAATGGACAACTCTTCTGCAAGAGCTGAAGCGTCTGAATCCGACATTGAACGTTGTGTTCTCAGTTAGCCCGGTGCGTTATTGGCGCGATGGTGCGCATGGAAACCAACTGTCAAAGGCGAACTTGATTCTTGCAGCAAGCCGCTTGGCAAATGCTTTTTCATGGGTGCACTACTTTCCTGCCTACGAAATTCTGCTCGATGAATTGCGCGATTATCGATTCTATGCTTCCGATATGCTTCATCCTTCGCCGCTAGCCGTTGAACATATCATTGGCAAATTTCAAACAATGTTCTTCGATGAAAAAACAAAAGGCTATGTTCAGAAAGTAGAACCCTTGTTGAAGTTCTTACAGCATCGGCCATTGCATATTGATGAGCACGAATGGGCCGCGAAATGCATGCAGCGTGAAGAGATGATTCTCGAATTGCTAACCGCCTCCAAATAAAAAGAGCCGCTCGTAAGCGGCTCTGTCTTTTTAGGTTTCTAACCCTCTTATTTGTGAGGAGCTACGTTCTTTTCTTCCGCGAAGAATTTGGTGCCCGGATTCACATGTATCATTACGTTGGCTCCGGCCTGTTGCAATGCTTCGTGGCTTCCTTGTCCAATCAACACGTTGTCTGCAGTCGAGAATTTGTATTGAATGGAAATCAATCGACGCTCGTTGTCGAATTGCGGAGCATAATTGAATAAAATTCCTTGAGTATTCAGGTCTTTGCGCAGCTGTGCCAGTTGCTCACGGCTGGTTTGGCCGCTGATGGTAACATCTACATTGTCGCTCGATTGTGCAAATACAACACTGCCGAGGCATATCATGAGTACTGTGAGAAGGTGTTTCATTCGAATGAATTTTTTATCGTTGTTGGTGCAAGTTTACGCAAAAAATCACCAACATCATCTGTGCTCATTCAATTTGGAGCTACTGCTTCGGAGTACATTTGTCGGAAACAAAACGAATGTCAACAGCTCAACAACGCAAATTAGATTCCATCCGAAACGATCTTTTCAGC
>JBILIX010000302.1:0-3340 GCA_044368835.1 Flavobacteriales bacterium
TCTTGCGCAATCTTATTTCAAACGCCATCAAGTTTACAAATGTGAGCGGAATGATAACGATTGCTGCTAAAGAACATAACCGTGCTTGGCAACTCAGCGTTTCGGATACAGGCAAGGGGATGACAAGAGAAGAAGTTGAAAAAATATCGGCCGGTGTTTCGTTTACTACGGCCGGGACAGATCGTGAAAAAGGACATGGATTGGGTATGCAGTTGGTACAAGATTTCATTCTCAAGCACCATTCCTCCCTTCGCATTGTTTCGGCGCCCAATCAAGGCAGTACGTTCTCTTTTGAATTGCCCAAGGCATAGGTCTGCGTCAGGCTCGTTAAAGATGCTTGGTTACTACATGCTTCTGCGGTAACGGATGGCCTTCGCCCACCTCAATGCCGGTTTTTCGATGATGCGATAGAACAGAAAAGCAAACAAAACCGCCGCAATTTGTATGCAGACAAACACAGTGGCATTGCCCCATGCGGTATTCAAAATTCCACCTAACAAAAAACAGAGCGCACTGATGATGGGCCAATGCATGAGATAGAGCGAGTAAGATACTTCACCAATTCTACCGAGCCAAACCCATCCATGGCGTGTGAACCGTATAAGAAGAGCAGTAGACAATGCAGTAAGCACAATGTGAAAACCAAGTTCGTGAAGCACGCCGGTTAAATAGGCACATACAGCTGCACAGCCAACGATTCCAATCCAAAATTCTCGCTCTGTAATACGATTCTTGTATTTCATGAATAAGTAATAACCCATTAGAAATACGGGTAAATGAAAGGGTAGATTCGACTTTGCCGCATTGCCCTCCAGGTTGATTGAAACAAATGAAAATGCCAACAGGCACACAACAGCCATACTTCTATTAAGCACAGAGGTAGAAGTGAGAATAGGGTAGGCCAGCGCTATGTAAATATAATATTGCATTTCTACGAAGAGGGTCCAATAAACCCCGTTTACCCACGGTAAATCGAAAAATGGTGCAGTGAGTGTAGCTGTGGCCGCCAGCAATTGCCAACCGCTATGTTCCGCCGTGTTGAGCATGGCCCAAGAGGTTAGAGCAACCACACAAGCAGAAACGATAAGTGGTGGCTGCAGCCTTACGATGCGCTTGCCCATGAAAACATAGAAGTCGGAGAGGCGATAGCCCATCTTTTCCATCGACCAGGGCATTACCATACCACTGATGACGAAGAATACATAAACACCCTCTTGGCCGAAGTCGAGTATTGCTGAGGCATCCGGAAAGAAAGGCGTTAATAGGAAAGCACTGTGATACAAGCAAACCATCATGGCGGCCACAGCACGCAAACTATCCAATATGGTAAGCGAATCGCTTTGTAATGGCGGTTTTTGTAGCACGGAGATCCTATCAATTATTGAATGCCAGCAGGGTCATCCAAGCTTCGGTAATCTTTTTTTCTGCTATAAGCGCTTTGGCCTTGCGATGCAGTTGCTGTTCCAATTCGGAAGCCTTGCCTTCGTATTCCATGAACATATCAGCTAGCTCGGTGAGCTTGTATTCGTTTACTTCTGTTTCGTTTGGCAATGCTTCCACGCCTGCGAGTTGAGCCAGCTCATTGCCTGTTAGCACTTGCGAAGTGCGCACATCTTCGGGCATCTTATCGAAGCCGATTCCAACTTGGGTCATGGGTTGTGGCAATTGAAACAGCCCTTGGTTGGCGCGGGTGTAGAAATGTCCGCCCATGCGTGCTACCTGATCTATTTTGACTGGAGAAATACGTCCGTCTTCATCCAAAATGTCTTCCGAAACGTGGATGCGAACCACCTCGCAGATTACCAAATTGCCTGCGCCTCCTTGTGTGCCGAGGGCTACAACATCGTTGATTTTACATTCAAATTGAACAGGAGCTTCCTTGACACGAAACGGTTTGACCACTTCAGAGGCGATAGGAGTGAGGCCTGTTTTTTCGAACTCGCTGACACCCTCCGGATATTCGGTGCTCGCCAGCGACATCTGCTCAACCATAGCGTAGTTGACAATGTTGATTACACATTCCTTCGTAACCAATGCGTTTTCAAGCGTGTGTTTGGTCGTGTTGTCGCGTCCGCGGCGGGCGGGTGAGAAAATGAGTATCGGTGGATTCGAACTGAACACATTGAAAAAGCTGTAGGGCGCCAGGTTGGAGCGTCCTTCGGCATCGAGTGTACTGGCAAATGCAATGGGACGTGGCCCAATAGCACCGAGAAGGTATTGATGCAGTTTGGGTTGGTGGAGTTCCTTCGGGTCGAGCGAGAGCATGGTTATTCCGTCTTTTCGTTTTACTTCTTGTTCATGTCGGCAACCGACTCCATCACCTTGTTTTTGAGCTCCTCTTTAAATGCCTTGAGGCGCGTCATGACAGCAGCATCGTGGCACCCCACAATTTGGGCGGCCAGAATACCGGCATTGCGCGCGCCGTTGAGCGCAACGGTAGCTACGGGCACACCTGCCGGCATTTGCAATATGGATAGAACGCTATCCCAGCCATCGATGGAATTGGACGATTTTACCGGAACGCCTATAACGGGCAGCGGTGTGAGCGAAGCGGTCATACCCGGCAAATGCGCGGCACCACCGGCCCCTGCAATGATCACCTTTATGCCACGTGCCTCGGCAGAAGTAGCATATTCAAACATGCGCTCGGGCGTGCGGTGAGCACTCACAATCGTTATTTCGTAAGGAACACCGAGTGACTGAAGCGCTTCTGCCGCTTCGTTCATGATTGGCAGATCGCTTTTGCTGCCCATAATGATACCTACCATGTGAAAAGGGTTTGGGCGCGAAAATACGGAATAGGTAATAGGGAATAGGTGATAGGTAATAGGTGATAGGTGAAAGCACGCATACCTATCACCTATTACCTATCACCTGTTACCTGTTACCTGTTACCTATTACCTGTTACCTATTACCTGTTACCTGTTACCTATTACCTATTACCTATTACCTGTTACCTATTACCTGTTACCTAAAAAAAGTTTTCTTTGAAATCTCGATTTTAGTCGTACACTTGCCGTGCCCATTCGTGGCAATTCTTAGGATATCGTTTCCCAACTCAATTTTGAAACCCTTTATTTCGACAACGAATTTCATTATCCATGTATAACCTCTTGCAATTAAACAGCATGAAGGTGGCTGAACTTAAGGAAGTAGCAGACAAGCTGGCCATCGACAATGCAGACAAACTGAAAAAACAGGATCTCATCTACAAGATTCTTGATGTACAAGCTTTGAAGGCTGAACCTGCTACAGGTGAGCCGTCAAGCCAGCCTGTGCAACCAATAGCAGAAGCTCCTGCAGAACAGGCTGCCAAGGGCAAGCGCGAACGCGCTCGCA
>JBILIX010000039.1:0-11077 GCA_044368835.1 Flavobacteriales bacterium
AATAAACACGTTTTTGCCAAGGTAGAGCGTAGCAATGAGCAATACACCCATTAGCAAGAGTTGCAGTGATCGTGTCATAGTCAAGCGATGAATGGAGAAATGATGAAGCCAAAGTAAGTCTTCAGCAGCGCTGGCTTACGACGAATGTCATGCATAAAAAAAAGCCTCGCTTGTGCGAGGCTTTTTTTATATCGATTTTTCTGATTGCTTACATCATTCCGCCCATTCCGCCGCCCGGCATTGCTGGCATTGCAGGAAGGTCTTCTTTGATGTCGCTGATGACGCATTCTGTAGTGAGCAACATACCTGCAATAGAGGCTGCGTTTTCAAGTGCAACACGAACCACTTTGGTTGGGTCGATAACACCGGCTTCGATCAAGTTCTCATAGCTCTCTGTGCGAGCATTGTATCCGAAGTCGTCCTTGCCGCTGCGCACTTTGTCTACTACAACAGCGCCTTCACCACCGGCATTGGCAACAATCTGACGAAGTGGTTCTTCAATTGCGCGAACAATAATGGCAATACCTGTTTGCTCGTCGTCATTTGCACCTTTCAAGTTTTCGAGCGCTTTTGAGGCGCGAATAAGAGCAACACCACCGCCTGGAACAATACCTTCTTCTACTGCAGCGCGAGTAGCGTGCAATGCATCGTCTACACGGTCTTTCTTTTCTTTCATTTCTACTTCAGTAGCAGCACCGATGTAGAGCACAGCAACACCACCGGCCAACTTGGCAAGACGCTCTTGCAGTTTTTCGCGGTCGTAGTCGGAAGTTGTCTTGTCGATTTGAGCCTTGATTTCACCAATACGCGCTTGAATCGCGTCTTTGCTTCCGGTGCCGTTTACGATTGTCGTGTTGTCTTTGTCGACTGTAATCTTCTCGGCGCGGCCTAAATCTTCCAGCGTAGCATTCTCTAGTTTCAAGCCGGTTTCTTCGCTGATAACCTGACCGCCCGTAAGAATTGCAATGTCTTGCAACATAGCTTTGCGACGATCGCCGAAGCCTGGAGCTTTCACCGCAGCAACTTTCAGAGCACCGCGTATTTTATTTACAACGAGTGTTGCCAACGCTTCACCATCTACATCTTCTGCGATGATGAGCAACGGACGCCCTGTTTGAGCTGTTTTTTCAAGCACGGGAAGAAGTTCTTTCATCGTGCTTACTTTCTTGTCATAAATGAGAATAAAAGCATTTTCCAAGTCCGCTTCCATATTCTCAGCATTCGTCACGAAGTAGGGCGACAAGTAACCGCGATCGAACTGCATGCCTTCCACTGTTTTCACTTCTGTTTCAGTGCCTTTTGCTTCTTCAACAGTGATAACACCCTCGGTGCCCACTTTCGCCATTGCATCGGCTATCAAGGTTCCGATTGCCTCGTCGTTGTTGGCTGAAATAGAACCAACTTGTTTGATTTTAGCATTGTCACTGCCCACCGTGCGTGAAATCTTCTTGAGGTCGGCAACAACGGCTTCAACAGCCTTGTCGATACCGCGCTTCAAATCCATTGGATTGGCTCCGCTGGCCACGTTTTTCAATCCGGCAGTAACGATAGCTTGAGCCAAAACTGTGGCTGTAGTAGTGCCATCACCTGCGATATCAGCAGTTTTGCTGGCCACTTCCTTCAGCATTTGCGCACCCATGTTTTCGATTGGGTCTTTCAATTCGATTTCTTTCGCAACCGATACGCCATCTTTGGTGATGTGCGGAGCGCCGAATTTTTTGTCGATTACCACATTGCGGCCTTTCGGACCGAGTGTCACTTTCACTGCGTTGGCCAATGCGTCTACACCTGCTTTCAACTTTTCGCGGGCGTGAGTATTAAAGGTTATTTCTTTTGCCATGGTTTATTCTTGTTTCAATTGATTGTTGACTTGATTTGAGTATTCTACACGATTGCGTAGATATCTGCTTCGCGCATGATGAGGTATTCTTTGCCATCTACGGTAATCTCTGTGCCTGAGTATTTTCCGTACAATACGGTATCACCTTCTTTTACGGTCATTGGCTCATCTTTCTTGCCGGCGCCTACCGCTACAACTTTTCCGCGTTGTGGTTTTTCTTTCGCTGTGTCGGGAATGATAATGCCGCTGGCAGTGGTTGTTTCAGCAGGGCTGGCTTCAACGAGCACGCGATCTGCAAGGGGTTTTACGTTAACTGACATGATGAATTTATTTAATCGGTTAATTAATTTTTTGAATTGCGAATCCGCCGTTGTCACCTTTTATGCCAAGGCGGGCATTGGAAAATTTTGGCAGATATGGACAAAAAAAATGTCAGTGTAAGCGACACACTGACATTTTTCGGAGTGAATCCTATGTTTCTATTACTGACCCTCGGCAGGTGCTTGTTCTGCAGGCTGCTCAGTAGTTTGCTCAGTAGCCGCAGGCTCTGAACCGCCTTCGCTAATGGAAGAGCTGGTGTACCAACGCGCTGAAATCAAGCAAAGCACAAACAGGGCTATGCCCAAGTACCATGTAGCTTTTTCAAGGAAATCGGCTGTGCGCTGCACGCCGCCAACTTGCGTTGTACCTTGAAAGCCAACGGCCAATCCACCGCCTTTCGGGTTTTGTACCAACACAACAAGGGCCAGCAACAATGCAATGATTACGATAAGAATGACGATGAACGATGCCATGTTATTACTTTTTAAATTGTTCTAAATTTTTTAATTGGGCTGCAAAGTAAATACTTTTTTCGGGATGTTGTTCCATCAATTTACGGAAAGCTTTGCGGGCCTTGTCCAATTTACCCTGTTTTGCAAACAGAATGGCTATTGTTTCAGTAACCATGCTGAAATCATCCTCTAGGCTGTCTTTGGCAAGGTTCCCGGTTGGATAATCTCCGGCTTTTCCTCGTGCTATTTGAGGTTCAGTGTGTATGAAACGATCAATCAAATCGCGCTGATGTTGCTTTGAGTCTGTGGAACGAATGCGCTGAACACCGTGTGAAAGAGGAGTTGATTGAAAAGCGGGCAAAGCGTCGTCTGATTCCGTGTCTTCCTCGGGCTGGCTAGTGTTGCTCGGTCTTTCTTCCGGAAGCTGGTGCTTGCGTTGGGCTCTTCTGTAGATTAAAGCAGCATAGGAATTTTCGTCATCCGGCTCCAAATCGGCATGGGGTAAGGCCTCGTGTTGCTCCGCACTATGCTCCGGCTGTACTTCCATCTCAATAGAAGTGCTTATAGCACTTACCAAAAATTGTGCTTCCAGAGGTTCAAGCTCGCTGAGCTTCAGTGCCGGCGCTCCTTCAATTGGTTCTTCAGTTTGCGCTTCCGCTATTTCGATGTGCGCAACTACTTCTTCAATCTCAGCAATAGGAGCAGCCTCAGGGGTAATGATCGTTTCCGGGGCTTGCTCTGTGATTGGCGCTGCTTCATTTTCTAGAATAAGCGAGGCCAGTGTGGTTTCTTCAGCGACCGTAGCCGGAGGAACTGCAATTGGCTCATCGGGCAGGGTAGATGACGTTTGAGTTGCATTGATACCCTTCAGGCGATGATACAACGAGGCTCTGTGCCCAGTGTAGATAGAGGCCTGCGACAACTGATCGGTGAACTGAACATCACCTCGCGCTTTGAAGGCTCGTGTAAGAGCAATCTGAGCCGCACCAAAAAAAGGAAAACGAGCTACCGTTTCGCGCAACTCCATAAGCTGCTCGTCCGAAAGATGTTCCGGGTGCATAAGGGCTTTATGGATTTCTTCTTTGCGCATCGTTCTACCAATTGCCAACGCTGGCATTGTAAATTTCTTGGGTGAGCTGCTCGTTTATGAGCGACCACAAACTCTCTTCAATAGTAAACAAATCTTGGTTTGCGTCATAATCTGCAAACTTGGAAAATGTCTTTTCAAAGCCCAATTCTGGCTCCAGACTGTTTTCGTATTTAAGCTTTACTGTTATGGTAAGGCGGTTAAGGGAAGCTGTTTCTGCGGCTCCCGACTGCACAGCTATGGGTGCAGTGCGATAATCGACTATGGATCCCGAATAGTTGAGTTCACCGTTGCGCTCGGTTAGTCGCAACGGACTTTGCGCCAGCAGCAAGTCTTTGAGTGATTCAGTAAATCGCTGCGCATACAGAGGTGTTGCCAATGCGGATTGGGGCTTGAAGTAATCAACGGAAAATGTTTTGGCTCCGCTGTATTGCCCTCCTGTGAATGAATAAACGCCACAACCCGATACGATCGTGGCAATTGCAACAGCTATGGTCAACAGGAATCGCATTCCTATGATAGGTTATATTCTTTAATCTTACGGTAGAGCGTGCGCTCTGAAATACCGAGTTCCTCTGCGGCGTATTTACGCTTATTGCGGTGTTTTTTCAGGGCTTTTTCGATGAGCTCGCGCTCAGAGTTTTGAAGCGAAAGTGTTTCCTCTACTTCGATTACAGGCTCTGCTGACTGTGGTAATCGAATTACGCCGTTGGCAGGAGCCTGGTGATTTGAAACGGCTGGTTGATGATCGCCTGCGAAAACGCGCTGAATCAAATCCGCGTTGCCTGCGTCGTGCGCAAATTCAACTCCCGACTGCATCAAACCGCCAACAAGTTTCTTCAGATCATTCAAGTCGTTTTTCATATCGAAGAGAACCTTGTACAGAATCTCACGCTCAGAAAAATTGTTTTGCGCCGACGAATTACCTGCTACCACCATACCCTGATTGCCAAAATCTTCATGAGGTAAATAGAAGGCAAGAGTTTGTGCCGTTACCATTCGGTCTTGTTCGAGCACATTAATCTGCTCGGTTATATTTTTAAGCTGACGAATGTTGCCCGGCCATGAATAGTTCACCAGCATCTCTTTGGCGTCGTGCGTGAGCTCGAGCACAGGCATCTTGTAGCGCTCTGCGAAGTCAGTTGTGAACTTGGCGAACAGCAGCGCAACATCCTCTTTGCGATCGCGCAACGGAGGCAGAAATACAGGTACCTGGTTCAGTCGATAGAATAAATCTTCTCTGAATTTTCCTTTTCTGATGGCTTCACTGAATTCAACGTTCGTTGCGGCTACTACGCGCACATTGGTTTTCTGAACCTTTGAAGATCCAACCCGGATGTACTCGCCCGTTTCCAAAACCCGCAGCAACCGCACTTGTGTTTGCAACGGAAGTTCTGCAACTTCATCAAGGAAAATGGTGCCGCCGTTGGCTTCCTCGAAATAGCCTTTTCGTGCCTCGGTGGCACCGGTAAAAGAACCTTTTTCATGACCAAACAATTCACTGTCTATCGTGCCCTCCGGAATAGCACCGCAGTTTACCGCGATGTAGGGAGCGTGTTTGCGTGCGCTGTAAGCATGAATAATCTTGGGGATGTTTTCCTTGCCCGTTCCGCTTTCACCATTGATCAATACCGACATGTTGGTAGGAGCTACCTGCACGGCAATATCGAGCGCCCTGTTCAGCATGGCGCTGTTGCCTATAATTTCGAATCGTTGTTTAACAGCCCTGATGTCCATGGTCGCCTACAAAGATTTTGCTTGTTCGTTGGTTCTGGGAGAGACTTTCGTCAGTTCACCCATCAAGGTTACAGAAGTGCAATCGTTGGCCATTACATCAGCATAGTCTCCCGGGGCGCATTCCATTGTTTTTGGAAACACTACCACGATGTTCTGTGAATTACGGCCTTGTAAATGTTCGTCGGATTTTTTGCTGGTGCCCTCGATGAGAACTCGCTGCAATTTTCCTACATGTTGTTTGGTGCGCTCAGCAGCGCCTTGCATTTGAAGTGCGATTACCTCTTGCAAACGGCGTCCTTTTACATCATCCGGAATATCATCTTCGAATTTTCTTTCGGCCAGTGTTTTGGGGCGTTCGGAATACTTGAACATGAATGCCATTTCATAGCGCACCTGCGCCATGAGTGAAAGCGTATCTTGATGTTCGCTCTCGGTTTCACCACAAAAGCCGGTAATGACATCGGTGCTTATAGCGCAATCCGGCATGATCCGTCTTATGGCCTCGATGCGTTCCAGATACCATTCGCGGGTGTAGCCGCGGTTCATGCGTTTTAAAACATCGCTATTGCCACTTTGCACCGGCAAGTGAATGTACTTGCAGATATTCTCGTATTTGGCCATCACATGCAGCACTTCATCTGTCATGTCTTTTGGGTGAGAGGTGGAGTAACGAATGCGCAAATCGGGATGCACCAACGCCACCATTTCCAAGAGCTGGGCAAAGTTGACAATCGGTTTGGTAGCGTCGAGTATCTCACCTTTGTTGTTGATGTTCCATTTGTAGGAGTCAACATTTTGTCCTAGCAGGGTTACTTCACGGTATCCCTGATTGAAAAGATCGCGTGCTTCCGTGACGATGGTTTGCGGGTCGCGGCTGCGTTCACGACCGCGTGTAAAGGGAACTACGCAGAAGGAGCACATGTTGTCGCACCCTCGCATGATGGATATGAAAGCTGTTATTCCATTGCTATTTAAGCGAACCGGCGTTATTTCAGCATACGTTTCTTCGCGACTCAGCAGCACATTGACTGCTTTTTGTCCCTCATCAACTTTGTCGATGAGGTTGGGAAGATCACGATATGCATCGGGGCCAACCACCATGTCCACCAACTTTTCTTCGTCGAGCAACTTTTCGCGTAGGCGTTCGGCCATGCAGCCAAGCACGCCAATTTGCATTTCAGGCTTGCGTTTTTTTACGGAGCGAAGGAAGTCGAGCCTGCCTCGTATGCGCTGCTCGGCGTTGTCGCGTATTGCACATGTGTTCAGCAACACGACATCCGCTTCTTCGGGGTCACGCGTGGTGCTGAAGCCTTCCTTGGCAAGAATGCTGGCTACGATTTCGCTATCCGAAAAGTTCATCTGGCAGCCATAGCTCTCGAGAAGGAGTTTGCGCGGCTTCTTGTTTGAATTGACCTCTGCATCCAGCATGAGGTATTCTCCCTGTCGGGTTTCGTCGATGTTTTTTTCTTCCACAGTGTCTGGCTGTTTTGAAAATCAGTGTTTTAAAAGGAGCGCGAAGATAGCGATTTTAGGCAGATTTGGTTCGGCAGTTTTTTCATCGCATACATTTGCCGCTCTTATAATGCGCCGATGACGATTCGACAGCGATGAAAAGCAGGTGCCTAAAAACAATACGCATATGAGTAAAAACCTCGTTATAGTTGAGTCGCCGGCCAAGGCGAAGACCATTGAAGGATACCTCGGAAAGGATTTTATCGTGAAGAGTAGCTATGGTCACGTTCGCGACTTACCCAAGAACGATGTCGCCATCGATGTAGAAAAGGGGTTCAACCCGGTCTACATCGTGTCCCCTGATAAGGAAGAGGTCATTCGAGAGTTGAAGAAGATTGCAGGAAAGGTTGAGGACGTTTGGTTGGCAACGGATGAGGACCGTGAAGGGGAAGCCATTTCATGGCACTTAGCGGAGGCCTTGGGTTTGGATGTAAAACAAACCAAGCGCATTGTCTTTCATGAAATTACGAAGAAGGCCATCCAGGAAGCGATCGCGAAGCCTCGCACCATCGATATTGATTTGGTAAACGCCCAACAAGCCCGCAGGGTGCTCGATCGCCTCGTAGGTTTTGAGCTTTCTCCTGTGTTGTGGAAAAAGGTGAAAGCAGGTTTGAGCGCAGGTCGCGTGCAGAGTGTAGCGGTGCGCATCATCGTGGAACGCGAGCGTGAAATCGAAAAATTTGCTGCGTCGTCATTCTATAATGTGCGTGGAAGTTTCGATTTGGGCAGCGCAGTTCTTAAAGCCGACTTGAGCAGAAAACTCAAGGATGGTCAAGAGGCCAACTTGTTTTTGCAGAAGGCAAATGGCGCAACGTTTACCATTACTCAAATGGAGACGAAGCCTGCCAAACGCACACCGGCAGCGCCTTTCACCACTTCAACCCTGCAACAAGAGGCCAGCCGAAAGTTGGGCTTCAGTGTTTCTAGGACCATGGTTATAGCGCAGCGTTTGTACGAAAGCGGTAAAATAACGTACATGAGAACGGACAGTGTTAACCTTTCCGACTTTGCGCTCGATGCGGCCAAGCAAGAGATTTCGCGCTCTTACGGCGACCGTTATTCGAAGACACGTCAATATACCAACAAGAACAAAGGAGCTCAAGAGGCGCACGAAGCCATTCGCCCTACCGAAATGAGCGCACACACTGTAGAAGGTGAGCGCGATGAGCAGCGCTTGTATGAGTTGATCTGGAAGCGCACACTTGCCTCTCAAATGGCTGATGCCGAATTGGAGAAAACAACGGCTACAGTTGGCATTAGCACCATGGAAGACGTGTTGCTGGCGAAAGGTGAAGTAGTGAAATTCGACGGATTTTTAAAGGTGTACGCAGAAGGTACCGACGATGAAGAAAATGAAGACGGAGGAAGCGGCATGCTACCGCCGTTGACAGTGGGCCAGGTGCTTTCATTGATGGATATAACAGCAACCCAACGATTCACTCAAAAGCCTTCGCGTTATTCGGAAGCTGCGCTTGTAAAGCGCTTGGAGGAATTGGGTATTGGCCGTCCTTCAACCTACGCACCAACCATTTCAACCATCCAACAACGTGAATACATTGAGAAGAAGGATAAGGAAGGAACTCCACGGAGTTTTGAGATGCTCGTTTTGAAAAACGGAAGCATAGCATCTGCAATGCAAAATGAATTTACCGGTGCCGAAAAATCGAAGTTGTTTCCTACTGATATCGGTATGGTTGTGAATGACTTTTTGGTCGATCAGTTTCCGACCATTTTGGATTATGCCTTCACAGCCAATGTCGAGCAAGAGTTCGATGAGATTGCAGAAGGCAAATTGGCTTGGCAGGAAATGATGAAGAAGTTTTACAAGCCTTTTCACGAGAACGTTGAACATACCATCGAAAATGCGGCTCGACAGTCGGGTGAGCGCGAGTTGGGTATTGATCCGAAAAGTGGTAAACCAGTGATAGTACGAATCGCGCGTTTCGGTCCTGTTGCGCAGTTGGGCGGAAGCGAGGATGAAGACAAGAAATTCGCTTCACTTCGCGCCGGGCAAAGCATTGGCACCATTACACTGGAAGAGGCGTTGAAACTTTTCGATTTGCCTCGCCTCGTTGGCGAGTATCAGGGCCAGCCCGTTACGGCAGCCATTGGTCGTTTTGGTCCGTTTGTGAAGTGGGGAAGCTTATATGCCTCGCTTCGGGTGAAAGAAGGCGATGATCCATTTACGATCGAGTTGGAGCGCGCAGTCAAGCTCATTGAAGATAAGATTAATGGCGTGAATGCCGCACTTATCCAGAAGTTTGACGACCGCCCGGAGATTCAAATCATTCAAGGACGTTTCGGACCATACATCAAACGTGAAAAGGACAACTTCAAACTTCCGAAGGGAAGCGATGCAAAGACCATCAGTCTAACGGATGTTCTTGCAGCTATCGCCGAACAGGAAGCCAACCCGACCGCCCGTAAGAAGGCGGCGGCCCGCAAGCCGGCAGCAACTAAAAAGGCTGCAGCAAAGAAGGCTCCGGCGAAAAAAGCTGCAGCCAAGAAGTCGGCTCGGAAGTGATAGAGCGGTTTCAACAATCGTTCGTTTAGAAGACGCGGCAATCTATAGCTGAAGGCGTTTTCCATGCTCCATTTTCGCAGCATGGATATTTCGGTTTTCTTATCTCGGAGTGAATTCCGTGATGGGCTTTCTTCGCCTTTACTGCCCTCGCATGCAGAAAAGCACGTCCATTTTTTTGACGGCGATTTGGAAGAGCTAGAGGGCAAGAAAGTGGCAATTATTGGCGTCTGTGAAAATCGCGGCTCAGCGTCCGATTGCCAGGCGTCCGATGCGCCCGATGCCATTCGGAAATACCTGTACAGGCTGCATTGGTTTGACGGACAATTGTCGGTCATCGATCTCGGTAACATTCGTGCGGGCAATGAGTTGAAGGACACCTATTACGCATTGAATCAAACTTGTGAAGTGTTGCTGCGTCGAGGCATCATACCTCTGATTATTGGAGGCACGCAAGATTTGACTTTTGCCAATTACCAGGCCTATGAACACATGGAGCAAACGGTCAACCTGGTCACCATTGATTATCGGTTGGACTTTGGTAAAAGCGACGGCGACATTCATTCGAAAAACTACCTCAACAAGGTAGTGCTTCACAAGCCTAATTATCTTTTCAATTACAGTAATATCGGACATCAGCGCTACCTGGTAGAAAGTGATTTGCTGGAATTAATGGGTAACATGTATTTTGATGCTCACCGCCTGGGCGATATTCAATCAGGTATTCAGCGCAGTGAGCCTATCATTCGGAATGCCGACATTCTCTCTGTCGACATGAGTGCAATTCGCATGGGCGAGTCTCCAGGCTCCACATGCGCCGGTCCGAATGGGTTTTATGGCGATGAGGCAGCCCAGTTGTGCCGTTATGCGGGAATGAGCGACAAACTGACATCATTCGGTTTGTATGAAGTAGATCCATTGATGGATTTGGGTGGGCACACTTGCCACCTTGCTGCCCAGCTGATTTGGTGTTTTTTGGAGGGGGTGTCTCAGCGCAAAGGCGATTATCCCATAGGCGACTATACGGAGTATTTTAAATACTTGGTTCCTATCACGCACGATGGCCAAGAATTGGTGTTCTATAAAAGTAACCTAAGCGATCGTTGGTGGATGGATGTGCCTTATCCTGCGGGAACGGCCATGAAATACGAACGTCATCATATGGTGCCATGCACATATGAGGAGTTTCAGCAGGCCTCATCAGAAGAAATGCCCGATAGGTGGTGGAAGACCTATCAAAAACTTGTGTAGGCAATTTGTTGACAGATATAAAAATGAATATGGTCTAAAGCTTTGAGAAACCGATACAGTCTACGATTTTTTTTTGACCAATTGAAAATCTGCATATATTAGCATTTTTGCAACCTGCTTAAAGAAACTCAAACCAAGCAATAATTACATTCTTTTATGAAGAGAATTCTGCTCTCTGTTAGTCTTGTATTAAGCGCCCTTGTAGGGTTTGCTCAGCAAGATCCGCAGTTTACAATGTGGCAATACGACCGACTTTCGGTCAACCCGGCTATGTCCGGTATCGACCGTATGCACACCATTACGGCATTGCACCGCGATCAGTGGGATGGTTTAGACAAAGACCCTAAGACTTACCT
>JBILIX010000303.1:0-3322 GCA_044368835.1 Flavobacteriales bacterium
ACCACCATCGGGTAAAGGATCAATAAAGTCGACTGTGGTGCCTCCGTTGTAGGTTGCATAATAATCTTCAACTCCATTGACACTCGACTTAATGCCGAGATATTCTTGTTCACCCGGGCTCGCTGAAATCTGTAAATAGTTTGCTGTTTGGTTGAAGTCGGTAATTTGCGTCCACGTATCCCCATGATCCCACGAAGCATATACCTCACTGCTTCCCCAATAGTCATCGGTAGCGCAGTATAACTCGCCGTCCACACCGGGCTTCAATGCAACATCGATGTGTGAGCCACTATGTACAACATCCCAGGTGGTGCCACCATCTTGCGTTCGATATAAGCCATTGGTTTGCGCAACAAATAGTTCCTCCGGATTACTAGGATTGATGACCATGCGCAGGTATGCAACATTGTTCGTGAAATAGGAAGTGTTGCCGGTTGGCTCCCATGTAATGCCGGCATCATACGATTTATAGACACCAAGGCCGTAGTTCCACCATCCGTTGTGATCGCCAACCGTGATGTAGATGATGTCCGGGTTGTTTGGGTTGATACAGATATTTCCGACGCTCACATAGGGAAGTGAGTCGCCTAGCGCGGCATACGTAAGCCCCCCATCGGTAGTTTTCCAGATACCACCGATAGGAGCGCCTACATAATATATTTCAGGATTGGTTGGGTGAAACGCGATCGATGTCGCTCGGCCCATTCCATTATAACCTCCGTCGCCATAGGTTTGATTGATGTTCACCCACGGACTCTGCACATCACGATTATTCGCTTCGTATTGCAGATTTTGGTAAACGCGATTTTGCTCTATGAGATTAGGAAAAGATCCGTCCTCGTTGACCCTACTTCTCCAATACCACTCCCATCGCTTGAAACGAATGTACTCGTTGTCGGTGTATAGCTGCTCTGGATTCAACCCGCTGTTCGAGAAGTATTCAGTTGCTTCTTCTACGATATCGAAAAAGTTTGAACTCCCCGACGCTGCGCTGTAGTGGAAGTTTTGACTTGAACCGATGCTCCCGTAAAACAAAGCGAACAACAAGGCAAAACAAGCGAATAGGCGATTCATGGTATTAATTCTCCGGTTTCGCGTTGGCCGCGAAATACTCACGATTCATCCTCGCTATGACTTCCAAGGAAATATTTTTCGGGCACTGTACTTCGCACGCACCAATGTTGGAGCAGTTACCGAAGCCTTCCTCGTCCATTTGCTTCACCATATTGAGCACACGGTCTTTGCGTTCAACCTGACCCTGCGGCAGCAGAGCGAATTGAGAAACTTTCGCGCCTACAAACAACATAGCGCTACCGTTTGGACAAGTTGCCACGCATGCACCGCAACCAATACAGGTAGCAGCATCGAACGCTTTGTCGGCATCTTCCTTCGGAATCGGAATAGCGTTGGCATCCATCGTGCGCCCGCTGGTGTTCACCGAAACGAAACCACCCGCTTGCTGAATGCGGTCAAATGCACCGCGATCAACCATCAAGTCTTTCACAACAGGGAAACCTTCGCTTCTCCACGGCTCTACATAGACGGTGTCACCATCTTTGAACGAGCGCATGTGCAGCTGGCAGGTAGTTACACCGCGGTTTGGACCGTGAGCCTCCCCATTGATGAACATGCTGCACATCCCACAAATACCTTCGCGGCAGTCGTGGTCGAATGCAACCGGATCATCACCCTTCTTCACAAGGTCCTCGTTGAGCACGTCGATCATTTCGAGAAACGACATGTCGGGAGAAACGTTGTTGACGTTGTAGTCGACAATGGCACCGTTATCGTTGGTGCTCTTTTGTCTCCATATTTTGAGTTTGAGATTCATCGTATTCGTTTAAAGGATTATAGGGTTGTAGGATTGTAGGATTGCAGAGCTGACAATGTCTGAATTCCTTAACAATCACAATTCCTAGAACGTATTATTCATGTCTGTTTTTCTCTAATTTTTGTATCAATACGAATAGCATTTTACTCAACTCATTCATCTCGTTTTCCAGCACATTTCTTCGTTCCAAACTACAATAGCCTAAACGAAATGAAATCTCCAGTTGAGTCATTAACTCAGCAAGAGATCCGGATGCAATGCCTAAAAAATGCACATAACTTCCGGTACGTTTTCTACCCCAACCTTCCGCTATATTGGATGGAATAGAGATCGCACATCTGCGCATTTGGCTTGTCAGGCCAAACCTCTCGTTAGTTGTAAAAACATCCGTTAGCTCGTATACATCCTGAACTAGTTCTACTGATTTTTTCCAAACAATCAAATCACGATATGACTTGATTGGTACTCTGTATTCACTTGTTGCATTCATGATGCAATGCTAAAAGTTGAATACCGAAATGCTAATTCCTATTTCAAATAACTTATATGCTTTTTATTCTTTCAATCTCCCACGAATAAATTAGTGGGCAATACAACTACTCCATAAATAAGGATTCGAACTCAACTCTCACAACTCGCCCGCCCCTCTAATCCTACAATCCTAACCCCTACAATCCTATTTGTAGCTTCGCTGCTGCACCTTGATGTTCTCGTATATCAGTTCCTCTTTGTTCAACTTAGGTGTCGACGGATCTCCCGTCCATTCCCATGCAGCAACATACTTGAATGCTTCATCATCGCGAAGTGCTTCACCATCTTCCGTTTGGAATTCCTCGCGGAAGTGACCGCCACAGCTTTCGTTGCGGTTCAATGCATCAACGCACATCAACTCGCCTAGGTCAATAAAGTCTGCAACACGCAGTGCTTTCGCTAACTCAGTGTTCATGTATTGCGATTCGTTCGGAATGCGCGCGTTTGCGTAAAACTCTTTACGGATTTGCTGAATTTCTGCAATCGCTCCCTTCAACCCCTTTTCACTACGCGCCATTCCACACTCGTTCCACATCACCTTTCCTAAACGTCTGTGGTAGTGGTCGACCGGCTCCGTTCCGTTGTTGTTCAACAGCGTATCAATTTGCTTACGCACATTCTTTTCTGCCTCATCGAACTCAGGCGACTGCGTTGAAATTGTTCCGGTGCGAATCTCATCGGCGAGGTAGTTACCAATGGTGTAAGGCAACACGAAGTAACCATCAGCCAGGCCTTGCATGAGGGCAGATGCTCCCAGGCGATTAGCTCCGTGATCACTGAAATTCGCTTCACCACAGGCGTACAAGCCGGGTATGGAAGTCATCAACTCATAGTCGACCCACAAGCCGCCCATCGTGTAGTGCACGGCAGGGTATATCATCATGGGCGTCGTGTATGGGTTCTCAGCAACGATTTGCTCGTACATCTGAAACAGGTTTCCATATTTCTGCTCCACCACTT
>JBILIX010000304.1:0-3320 GCA_044368835.1 Flavobacteriales bacterium
ATGCAAGCAAGAAAGCTACAATCCCTACTCCGATGTTCAAGAGCCCGAAACGGAGGAAACAACTACCCAATTCCCTGTGGGCTCCTTCCCGTATCTCTACCAGCAGGTTTTCAAGCCCACCTGCGCCAACAGTGGCTGTCACGACGGCTCCTTTGAGCCCGACTTTCGAACGCTCAACAGCGCCTACAACACCTTGGTGAACCACCCCGTAATTGCTAATGATTTGAGCAATAGCTTCAGCTACCGAGTAGTTCCCTACGACACCTCTTCTTCCTTGCTTCATGAGCGCTTGCTGAGATTCCTTCCCAACTCGAGTGGTGTAATGCCACTTGCCGTTGAAAACAACTCAGACTGGCCACAAAAGAAAAGTGAGTATATCGCCGCCATCAAGAGTTGGATCATGGCCGGTGCACCGGATGTTTCAGGCAACCCTGCTCCCCCGGCGAATACCAACCTGCTGCCGATGAATTATGGTATGATGGTATTTCCTCCCGGAAATACTACCACCCAATTTCAACGAGGCACACCGGGCTTTTCAGGGATTGGGCCGTATGTTATATTCGGAGGAGTAGCGGATGTTTACATTTATCCCTACGACGACAATGCAGGCCTGTTTAATTACCAAACCCTAGCCTGGGATCTTTCAACATCAGCTACCGATTTTCAGTCGTTAGCCAATGGTGTTTTCGAGCCAACCCTTGCTGTTTATGGTGTCGATTTCGGTGGCGCCATGGCAACTTTCACAAAGCGTTCACTGATTGATTTCTCGCCATTTTCAGGACAAACCGTTTACATGCGACTGCGTCTCAACGACGGAGTGCAAGGAGCCGATTCATTCATACCTAACAGCGGTTCCGCGCCCTTTTGGCACGCCATCTACAGCTTTCAAATACCATGACGCTACAAAGCACTATATACTTCAACTTCTTTTTCGTCTGTGTATTCATTTACGGATGTAAAAAGGACCATGAAACAGCAGCGCCGGTTATCGAATTGAAAAGCATATCATCAACCTCCTGCGTAGAATATAACAATGCAATTGAAGTTACGATTGGATATGAAGACCATCAAGGCGACATTGGTACCACCGACCCTGACGAGCATAGCCTGTTTGTAGCCGACGAACGTTTCGCGGAACAAGACGGCTACCACATCGATCCACTCACTCCCGATTTGCAAACGCTGCACACGCGAGGAAGCTTGAAAGTAGTACTTCGACCTTTATTCATCATGGGCAATGACTCCATTGAAACTACCCACCTCACCTTTGAATTGCGCGACCGCGCTGGCAATGCAAGCAACCGCGTAACATCGGATGAGATAACGATTGCCCGTGAGTAATCATTCGTACTCTTTACGATATCCGTATTCTACATCTTCACCAACCGATAATACGCAGTACTGTCATCGCTTCGAATCTTCAACAGGTACAAGCCTGCCGGTAGTGATGAGTCTGCCCAGTCAAGCATATACTCTGCGGCAACAATCCGCTGACTCATCAAGGTGGCAACCACCCTGCCGCTGGCATCCACTAGTTCAATACTCAGCGCCGAGGACGTTCCTTGTTTAATCGTGATTTGAACTGCGTCGTGAAACGGATTCGGAAATATCGAAACCCCACGTAAACCAGCATTGCTTGAAATTCCAACATCCGTGATGGTGATGTTCGCGTAGGAAGTATCGCTTCCGCATAGATTGGAAGCAACAAGCATCACGGTATACGTGCCATCGGCGCTATACGTATGCTCAGGCGCACTTTCTTCGGATGTAGTATCATCACCAAAACTCCAGAAGTAGTTCGACGCTTGTACCGAAGAATTGGTGAACTGCACCTCTCCCCCATTGATATCAGACTCAAATACCGCAGAGGCATCACCCCATACCGTAACGTAAGAGCTTATAACCAACGTGCTATCCAAACCAGACGCAGAATCAATAGCAGTGAGTGCTACATCATAGAAACCCGGCATATCGAACTCGTGAAAGGGGTTCGATTGCGCAACGAATTCGCCATCGCCAAAACTCCAATAGACCGAGTCGGCATCTAAACTCAAATCAAAAAATTGAATGGAATCGCCCATGCAAACGTGTGTACTCGAAGCGGTAAATTGTGCAATGGGAAATGGATCCTTCATGATTGTATCCGACAGCACCACACTCCATGCCCCTGCAAGATCCTGGAATTGATAGTGTGTCACATGAACACCATGAGGTATCGGCTGCATGTTGATTGTCTCTACCAACTCAAAGGGACTTACAGCTACACCGAGTTCAATATTGGCAGCGCCTTCCGCGGCATCATCCAACCAATACCGATATCCCTTAATCTGATTGAGCATCGAGCTGCTGCTTCCATACTTCTGTATAAACGCACTTGTGGCTACGCTCCAAATTCCACCGCTCTCCCGAAAGCGCATGTGTATGCGATGAAGCCCGTCTGTCAGTGCAGATGCATCAACAGAGGTGGTGAACGAGTAATTCAGCTGAGGGCTGATCTCAACCAATGTAGGCTGCACATCATCATCAAACCAATATTGCACGGCATCGATTAAATTCTGGCTTCCGCCACTCAAAAAGACTTGGCTTAAAACCGAACTAAATCGACTGCTGTCATCCATGAATCGAACATTATAGACATGAAGCCCCAATGAAAGACTCTGTGTGTTGACGTGTGAATTAAGTTCAACTGTGCTCGCGGGTGACAACGTAGAAGCGATACGCTCCGCATAATTATCATCAAACCAATATTCATATCCGGTCAAATGATTTTGGCTAATCGCGCTCAGAGAGAAGAGCAATGCAACAACAATACTGAGACGTACTTTCATTCTCACTAAACAACGCATTGGATCGGAAAATCCAAGATTCCAACTGTACCTATTTTTCATACCAATGGATTTTAATTGAAGTGAACTGTATCAATCAAAAAACGATACAACCACATCCAGATTCAGTTATCTATCCTGTGCACTCACACGAATATGTACCTGCAGCATGCCATCGGGAGTAGTATTCGAACCAATATTCTTGAAGCCAATGTGCGGATTGAACGGCACTGCCGAATCCTTGTAAGGGTCGCTCGACCCATAGATGCCTATATCCGTACCATCCGATGATGCGCCTATTCCGGGGCTCCCCGCTATCAATTGAAAATTATAATTGTAGTTGAAGCCGCCCGGCGAGAAATTCTGAAAGAAATAGTCTGCAGAAACACTAAAGATATTATTCACTTCGGCCACCACTACACCCGCATGAAGGCCACTTGGAGCTGTGGCAAACATGTTATTGAGAAAGGAATTTCCGTAGCTACCACATGCAGG
>JBILIX010000040.1:0-11058 GCA_044368835.1 Flavobacteriales bacterium
TTCCGAAAGCGCCATGGCTACTTTTTTCGCAGGTGTGATGCGGTCTTCGCCATACAGAATCATGCTGTGCGATATGTCAATCATCAGCACGGTCGAGGCTTGTGCGAGGTATTCCGTTTCAAAAACTTCCAGGTCGTTTTCGGTGAGCATGAAGTCGTGAATGCCATGCGCTATTTGTGCATTGCGCATCGATTCGCTCATGAGAATCTGATCGGGCTTGTCGCCGAAAACAAACGGCCTGCGCAACTCAGTGGCTTCGTCGCCGGTACCGGCTTGTTTGGTTTTGTGGCTGCCTTGCTGCGACTTTTTCATTTTGCCGAACAGCTGGTCGAGGTTGCGCTGTCGCATGGCTTGCTCGCTCTTCCCGGTGAGGGCACTGCCGCTTCCCTTGCCCTTGCCACCTTGCCCGGGTGCATATTTTTCACGCAAAAACCCTTTGCGCTTCAATTCCTGTTCGAAGTCGTCGCGGGTGTAGGTATCGGAAAAAAGAGGACGCTGCTTATCGATTTCTTCCATGAAATCGAGCGCTTCATTCGGGTCGCCGTTGGTGTAGTTGAGCAGCTCAATAAATAGCGGCAACAACCTGTCGAACGGCGTTCGCAGGTCATCTTCAGGTATATATCGGTGAAACTCAAACCCAATCATGCCTGTACAACAACTTGATAGCGCAAAGGTTGCAAGCGAAGGGCTATGAAGCGCTTAAAGCTGATGAAAAGCAGGTGTACCTGGGTTTATTTTTCCTCCTCTTGCGCCACGATGATGGGCGCAAGCTGCTGTGCTTCGAGTTTCTTGAAAAACTCGCTTTCCTCCATAGAAGGAAGCAAAAACAGGGAGAAGTTGTAAATCGGCTCGTAGAAATAGGAATGTTCCTTTTGTTTGTTGGGAAGCCACCCGTATTTGCGATCGAGTGCGTTGAACAACACAAATACAATGCTCAGAAACAACAGTGTTTTGGTGAGCGAGAAGAAGGCTCCTCCAATTTGGTTCCAACGCTCTGCGCCACCGGCACTCACGGTTTGCGTGATGAGCTTGCCCATAAAGAAAAGCCCTACAAATACCAGCACCAGCACCACTACAAACGATACGATTGGCAAACTCTCCGAGTTCATGTCGAACTTCGAACGCAGGAAGTTGGCCATCCAGTCGCTCAAATGAACGCCTGCGTAGAGTCCTACAAATAGAGCGAGCATAGAGAATACCTCCATCACGAAGCCATTGCGCCAGCCGCGCCAAATAGCAAGCCCGATGGGTATGAGCAGGATGAGGTCGAGATAGCTAACCATGGAAACGAATATAAAATTCACACACTCGCTCTAGCGGCAGCCTTTTCGGAGTTTTAAACACAGGGCTTTGAATGACCGAATGCCGGAATCACAGAGAATCGGAATCCCCTACGCGCTGTCATCCCCTTGCTTTTAGTACATTTGTCACAAAGCACTTTTCCTTAATTAAACCAAGATGTCAGCCAACGCAGAAAGTCAGGAGCAGTGGGATGTTGTAATTGAGCCCGATTATCCTTTATTCAATCTTCGCCTCAGAGAGGTATGGAGTTACCGCGATTTGTTGTGGATTTTGGTTTTCCGAAACTTTGTTGCCCAGTATAAGCAAACTCTCCTGGGGCCTGTTTGGTTTTTCATTCAGCCCATGCTCACCACCCTCACCTTCATGGTCATTTTCGGAGCCATCGCTCAGATTCCAACGGGAGGCATTCCTCAGCCATTGTTCTACTTGAGCGGTGTTGTTATCTGGACCTATTTCGCCGACTGCCTGGTGAAGACAAGCACCGTGTTTAAGGACAATGCCGGTGTTTTCGGGAAGGTTTATTTTCCGCGCCTCATTATACCGTTGAGTATCATCGTTAGCAACCTTATCAAGTTCGCTCTTCAGTCAGTTCTTTTCGTATTGGTGTTGCTCTATTACGTCTATTTCAAAGGCGATGTCTTTCAATTGCACATGAGCTCCTTTCTTTTCATGTTGCCGGTCTTTTTGCTTCTGATGGCGCTCCTGGGGTTGAGCCTGGGCATGATTATCAGCTCGCTCACCACGAAGTACCGCGACTTGGCTTTTCTCGTTGCATTTGGAGTGCAACTTTTGATGTATGCCACGCCCGTGGTTTACCCGCTCGACAGTGAGCGCGTGCGAAGTCTGGCCGGCAATTTTTTACAATGGAATCCGCTTGCTCCTATTTTTGAAGGGGTGCGAAAGGGATTGTTCGGAACCGGATTTTTTGAATGGTGGTATTTCGGTTATGCGGTTGCCGTGACCGTGGTGTTAATGTTTGTTGCCATCATCGTCTTCAATAAAGTAGAACGTAATTTCATCGATACTGTATAACGCCAACGCTATGTCAAAAGCCATTGAAGTATCGCACCTCTCCAAACTCTATCGATTGGGTTCAATTGGAACCGGCAACCTGTCGCATGACTTCCAGCGTTGGCTGGCTAAGGTGCGCGGAAAGGAGGATCCATACATGGTCATCGGTAAGCAAAACAATCGCGAGGCCGGTGGTAAGAATGATGTAGTGTATAGCCTGAACGACATTAGTTTCACCATTAATCAGGGCGACTCAGTAGGTATCATCGGCCGCAACGGCGCGGGCAAAAGCACCTTGTTAAAGGTGTTGAGCCGCATCACAAGTCCTACATCCGGCTCTGTTAAGGTGCGCGGACGTGTGGCCAGTTTGCTGGAAGTGGGCACCGGTTTTCACCCCGAACTGAGCGGTCGGGAAAACATCTTTCTCAACGGTTCTATTTTGGGAATGCGCCGTCATGAAATCAACGCGAAGCTCGACGAGATCATTGAGTTTTCCGGAGTTGAGCGGTATATCGATACGCCCGTGAAGCGCTATTCTTCCGGCATGTATGTGCGCCTTGCATTTGCTGTGGCTGCTCACCTGGAGCCGGAAATTCTCATTGTGGATGAGGTGTTGGCAGTGGGCGATGCTGAGTTCCAGAAGAAATGTTTGGGCAAAATGAATCAGGTAAGCACAAACGAAGGCCGCACCGTTTTGTTTGTTAGCCACAACCTGACTGCAGTTGAAACGCTTTGCAATCAAGGTATTTATCTCGACATGGGACAACTCGCCATGCAAGGCCCCACGCTCGATGTAGTGCGCGAATATGTATCGCGTGACTTGCTGGCAAGGCGTGTTGTGCAGTCAACAGAAAGTAAGAAGCTTGGCAATGAACACCTCACGATTCTAGAAGCTGCAGTAGAGAACGCAAACGCAGAAAACCCCAATGACATCATCGACATCACTTCTGATGTGCGATTGAAAATCACCTTGATAAATCATACCAAAGACCACCATCTTTCGGTTGGGTTCGATTTAAAAACAGCCAAAGAAGAAGTTGTGTTCGGCTCAGGTGGTAAGCTTCATTGCCCACCCGATATGCCCACCGTTTTTACGTGTGTCATTCCCGGAAACTTCCTCAACGACGATCTGTACCAAATGGATATTTATTTCCATACGCCGGGCATGAGCAAGTTGTTTGCTCATCGGAGTATGGTTTCTTTTGAAATAAAAGATCAAGCGCGCGAAAATGGATTCTTGGGCAAAATCAATGGCATGATACGTCCGCAGTTGCAATGGGCGTCCTCCGCCGGAATCACTACAAACGTCTGACAACTCATGATTAGCTTTTTCACTCGTTGGGCCAATCGCATGTACTTTAAACGGGTAGATGCAACGGGCTTGGCCATTTTTCGAATAGCGTTCTTCCTTGTTTTTTTTATGGAAGTATTGCAAATGTTTGAATTCAGGCATTTGGTCTATGATACTGTGCCCTTTATACAACCGGCTGATATCGAACCGAGTTATATTCTTGTTTCTTGGCTGCTTACAATCGGTTGTCTCGTGCTTGGCCTCTTTACGCGTGTGGCGGCTATTATCAATTATATCTTGACAGTGCATTTCATGGGGCTCACCGTGCTCCATGAGTACCACATGTTTCATGTTTATCTCATCGTCAATTTTCTGGTGATATTCCTTCCTGTGTCGCAAGTGATTTCCCTCGATGCGATTTGGAAGAGACTGAAGTATTCAAGCACGCGAACTCGTTACACAACAAATGGAAATGTGCCGGTGGTGGCCTATTACGCCGTTGTTTTTACTGGAATAGGATTGGTTTATTTCGACTCGATTTTCTATAAATCAATGTCCCACATGTGGCAGACAGGTCTAGCTTTCTGGTTGCCCTGTTCGATTCCGTTTGCGGTTAACTTCGACAATTCGTTCATTTTAAACATAAAATGGCTCTGTGTAGGATTGTCATTCCTCTCGCTTTTTTTTGAGACAACGTTCATTTTTGTTTTTTTCCGCAAACGTTGGCGTTGGCCGGTTTTTATTCTAGGCGCAGGGTTGCATTTTTCTATCTTATTCGAATACCCTATCCCATGGTTTGCATTGGGCTATGTGGCCATGTACTTACTCGTTGTTCCTCATTATTTCTGGAAATGGTGTGGCAGGAAGTTGAGGTACAAACAGCCGCGTTACACCTTCCTATACGACGGTGAATGCCCGTTATGCGTGAGAACTGTTATCGTTCTTGAGTCTTTCGATATTCTTGGTGCCATTCGCTTCATGGCCTTGCAGCGAGGTGGGTCAGAACTGCAAGCTGTTCAGGGAATCGATTTGGATGTGCTTCTGAACGACATTCATGTAGTATCGGCATCCGGTAAACTTTACCGGGGTGTGGACTCCTATGCACACGTGCTGACAAAGATTCCTCTCTTTTTCTGGCTAGGTTGGCTCATGCAAATACCCGGGCCTAAACAATTCGCTGCCGCATGCTATCGTGCCATTGCTGATAGCCGCATCACCCAGCGCTGCACCGATGATAACTGCGGATACACCCCCCCGCTCATTCCTAAAGATAGCGATTCAATTAAACTTACTCAAACACTTACCCTAGGAGCGTTGCGTGTTCGTTTTATTGCTCTTGGAATTTTTCTGTTGTTGATGTTGCAACTCAATTCAACATACAACTCTGATGCGGTAAATGCATTGAAACAACAAACCGGGTGGGATAAGACTGGAATTGAACGCCGCATTCAGTCATACACACAGCCTATTCGTGGTTTTAGCAAAGTATTTTGGGGTATAAAGGGCCATAATGTTTTTCTCGATGCTCACTTCGCAGGCTATAACCATATCATCGCAGTAGAGTATATCGATCCGAAGGGTGAGCAAAACATCTGGCTACCTATCACCGAGTACTCGGGCATGCCGGGAGAGTATCAAGTGGGCCCCCTCTGGACACGTTGGGCTTTTCGGGTGAATGGCACACGTGTGAGAGAAGATAACTTGAAGCGCGGTTTCCGCGATTTTACCGCATTCTGGATTGGCACAACGCATCACAGCTTCAAAGATGCTCGCTTTCGTATTTGGGTGAAATACATGGACACCCCCGTGGGATGGGAATATAATTTTCTTCGCAATCAAATGGCTAAACCATGGCATGATGCAGGCACAGTGCAGTGGTTGGATAAGCAGTTTTCTACGGATATAGTCAATATTGAGGAAATTCGTTAGACCTACGAATGAATATTAAATGTATAACTAAAAAAGTCGCTTGCGGATTATTGGGGAGCTATGTGGCCGATTTCCTGAAGCTGCCCGAAACACATTTAATTTGGGAATTGAAATGAAAAAGGTTGCAATACTTCAATCCAATTACATCCCTTGGAAGGGGTATTTTGATATCATTCAAAAGGCTGACGTGTTTGTCATTTACGATGAGGTGCAATACACCAAGAATGATTGGCGTAATCGAAATATGATAAAAACACCGACAGGAATGCAGTGGCTCACGATACCGGTTTCCCAACAGAGTCTGAACCAAAAAATCTGCGAGACGTGTATTTCAGCATCGAATTGGAACATGAAGCATTGGAACGCCCTCGCGGGTAATTACGCTAGGGCACGCTATTTCCGCCACTATGAGAGTGAGTTGAAATTGCTTTACTCTTCGATAGTAACGAACAACTTATCAGAAATAAATCGGCAATTCATAGATAAGATCAATAGTCTTCTGGAAATAACAACGGAGATTATTGATTCCCGATCGTTGGATTTAATAGGCGATAAGAACGAGCGTTTAATAGATGCCGTTAAAAAACTGAACGGGACGCACTACATTTCAGGACCTGCAGCAAAGAGTTACCTTGACGTAAGTGCATTCGAAAAAGCTTCGATTCAGGTTGAATGGATGGAATATTCCGGTTATCCGACCTATTCACAGCTGTTTGAACCTTTCAGCCACAATGTAACTGTTCTTGATCTGTTGTTTAATGAAGGTCCGAACGCGAAAAATTTTCTGAAGAAACAATGAAAAAATTAGCAATTATCGGCTCCGGAGATTTGGGTCAACAAATTGCGTGGTATGCCACGTCTGATAGAAAATATCAAGTCGTCGGATTCTATGATGATTTTGCAGTGAAAGGGCACATCTGTAAAGGAATTCCTGTTTTGGGAAAGATTGAAGACGTCGAGTCTGATTTTGAAAAAGGAGAATTTGATGAGTTACTATTGGCGATAGGCTACAAGCACTTCAAGGAGCGAATGCGGATTTTTAATGAGCTTAAAAAGACGGTCCCATTTGGTCGCTTGATTCACTCATCAGCATATGTCGACTCCTCCGCTATTATAGGTCAAGGTGTAATTGTTTACCCGGGTTGTGTATTGGATATGAATTCACATCTGCAGGATAACGTGTTGCTTAATGCGGGTGTAGTAATTGCTCATGACAGTGTTATCGGCGCCCATTCCTTTATTTCACCCGGAGTGAAGATCGCTGGTTTTGTGAGTGTGGGGAATTGCGTAAGTTTGGGCATCGGCACTTGTGTGATCGACAATCTTCATTTGGTTGATTTTGTCAGAACAGGAGCGGGTGCTGTAGTAACAGAAAATTTAACCGAGCCGGGTCTTTATTTGGGTATTCCGGCCCGATACAAAAAGGCATAATGATTCCCTTTAATAAACCACACCTCACAGGCAATGAAACTGCCTACATTGAAGAGGCAGTGAAGTCGGGTAAGATCTCAGGCGATGGAATGTTCACCAAGAAATGCCACGCGTTTTTTGAGCAGCAGTATTCGATGCGTAAGGCACTTCTCACAACATCATGCACAGATGCACTGGAAATGTCGGCATTGCTTGCCGGCATTGAACCAGGCGATGAAGTGATTGTCCCATCGTACACCTTCGTGAGCACAGCCAACGCTTTTGTGCTTAGAGGTGCTCACATCGTTTTTGCAGATAGCCGCACCGATCATCCGGGTATCGATGAAGACGCCATTGAGGCGCTCATTACACCCCGAACTAAAGCCATTGTTGTAGTGCATTATGCCGGCGTAGCCTGCGATATGGATAAGGTGCTTGAAGTGGCAAACAAGCATAACATTCTCGTTATTGAAGATGCCGCTCAGGCCATCGATAGTTATTACAAAGGCCGACCGCTGGGCACAGTGGGACATATGTCTGCTTTTTCATTTCATGAAACCAAAAACATTCAATGTGGTGAGGGTGGATTGTTAGCGATAAATGACGAACAATTTATTCAGCGAGCTGAAATTATTCGTGAAAAAGGGACCAACCGTTCCGCGTTTTTTCGCGGTGAAGTAGACAAGTATGGATGGGTAGATATCGGCTCATCTTTTTTACCGTCAGAAATTGTGGCTGCATTTCTTTACGCACAGCTTGAAAATATCGACGCAATACAACAGCGCCGAAAGGAAATTTGGAACCGCTATTGGAACGCACTTTTGCCGCTGCAGGAGCAAGGTAAATTGAAGCTGCCGGTTGTTCCAGAATTTGCCACGAACAATGCGCACATGTTTTACGTGCTCACAGCAGATCTGACTACGCGCTCCTCTTTAATTGAACACATGAAGTCGAAGGGTTCATTTCCGGTGTTTCACTATTTGTCGCTGCACAAATCGCCTTACTACAGTGAGAAGCACAAGGGAGATGCAATGCCTCAGTCGGATCGTTACATGGACACACTGCTTCGCTTACCGTTGTTTGTTGACATGACGGATGCAGAGACTGATCAGGTTATCCAATCTATTCTTGGTTATTTCGCTTAGTCATGAAGCCCAATTTGCACGTAATGCTCGATGTGAACCAATCGAATTGGTACATTGAGAAGTGCATCAAATATGCCCCTGAAGCAAACGATGAATTTGTTGCTTTCGGCAATCCTGTGAAGCACGCTATTCATGCACGATTCACTGCGGCTGTTTCCAATGAAGATTCCTATCGCTCGTGGGCCGAAAGAATAAATCGTGGTGACTTTCGGCAAGTCATCATCAATTATTTCGATATGCACGCAGCGGAATTGGTGAATCTTATCAAGAAAAAGGACGTTGCAATTGTTTGGGTTATTTGGGGTGCCGATTTATACACGCTCCCGATTTTCTGGAATAAACTCTATGATGGCTTCGCCGCTAATCTCTATAACGTGAGTTGGACGAATCATATGAAAGCGATGTACCAACATTGGAAGAACAGGGTCAGGAGAGGAACGCGTGATCATCGATTTTTATACCGTGCTATGCGAAAGGCAACGCATGGCGCAACCCTGGTTGAGCCTGATGTTGACCTTGTAAGACACCATTTTAATAAGCGCCTTAAACAGATTCCGTTATCTTTTAGTGGTGTGGAAGATTTTCGCGATGTGCCCGCTAGACCGAAGAACAATCGCATTCAAATCGGTAATTCGGGTGATCCCGCAAACAACCATATCGAAATACTTCGATTGCTGAAATCGCTCCATGTGCAAAATCAAATCTTCATGCCCATAGCGTATGGTTCCAAACGATACTTGGAAGTTCTGCCTGCAGCGGCTCATGCAATTATTCCCGATAATCAGTTGATGCTGCAAACACAAGTCGTGGCAAAAGATGAATATTTTTCACAACTGTCTGAATGCGGATTCGCCATTATGGGGCATATACGTCAGCAGGCATTTGCGAATTTGATAGCTTTATTTTATTTCGGAACAAAGGTGTTTCTGCGACAAAAAAATCCATTGCTAAAAACATTCCGTGATTGGGGATTGCGTGTCTTTTGTGTTGAAAGCGATTTGAATCGTAAGTCGCTTGAACTGCCTTTGTCCGATGCAGACCAGCAACACAATCGTTCAATCATATTGCATCGTTTGAATGAACAGGAAATGGAGGTTTGTTATCGCGATTTGATTTTGGGAAATCGTTTTGACTATGAGAAGTAACGCGACAAGACCTCTTCAAGGTCTTTGGGTGTGTCAATTGCAGGTGATTCTATTTCTGTAATGGCCACATGAATCGCATACCCGTTTTCAACCCAACGCAACTGTTCAAGCGACTCTGCTTTTTCTAAAGAAGAAGGTTGGAGTGCGCAAATTTCCTTGAGAATAGTTGGCTTATATGCATATAGTCCGAGATGCTTGTAATACGCATGCTGTGAATGCCACACTGCTTGTTCGAAGCTTCTGTTGAACGGAATGGCCTGTCGGCTGAAGTAAAGTGCTTGCGAATGCGCATTCATTACCACCTTCACTTTGGAGGAATCGAACAGGGTTTCAGCATCTGTTATCTTTTTCGCCAACGTGGCTATAGAAACTTCCGGGCGGGCTATCAGTTGCGCCAATGCATTCAATTGCTCGGCATCAACAAAGGGCTCGTCGCCTTGCACGTTTAGAATGCTATCGGCCTGCACACCGGATAGCTCGTAAGCTTCGAGGCAGCGGTCGGTACCACTGGGGTGATGGGGGCTCGTCATGATACACCGCACCCCAAGATTTGCGACATGCTGCAAGATGCGTTCGTCATCGGTCGCTACGATTACTTCGGCAACGACGCTGCATGTTTGAACCTGTTCAACGACGCGTTGAATCATGCTTTTTCCGCCAATGTCGATGAGTGGCTTGCCCGGAAAACGAGTGCTTGCGTAACGGGCAGGTATGATGGCAACAACTCTCATGATGCAATACTACAAGGTTAACGTGTATTGTAGCATGCTTAGGCGCGGCTCTTCAATGGCAAGCGGACGTATGGAATATTCCCGATTCAATACGTTGTTGATGATGATGGCCAACCGGTGGCGGCCTTTTATTTCATAACCAACACGAAGGTCAATGATGTAGTCGCCCGAAGTGTTTTCTGCGCGCCATTTGGTGAGACCGGGTTGGAAATTGGCAAACTCTATCGATTCTAAATCCGTAAATGCTTTATCGATGTTTTGCATGTGGCTGTTGTATCGTGCACTAACCCCACAGCTAAGGGCATTGTGCTTCCAGAAAAGGTCGCCTCGCACAAGATGTTGTAGTCGATATTTAAGAATATTATTCCTCGTATCACTGCTCGTGGTTAAATAGCTAACGCTCACATCTACTGTGCTCGCCTCATCCTGAACAGCATAGTCAAAATCGGGGGTCAGCGTGATAGGTTGAGTGTATGTGTAGCCAGCCAGTAATTGAAACTCATGAGCCCCAATTGAGCCTGCGCCCATAATGGAAAACTCTGCCCCTCGAATGCGCGCGCTTCCGGTATTGAGACTTTTGAATCCAAATGTCTTACTGAGTTCATCAAAGAATTGTGCTGGTGGTGTGTTCGGTGGAACATTGCGCCATTGTCCAAACGTAAACTCGATAAAATTCTCATAGTTCTGCTGGAAAACCGCCACGTCGGCGTACCCCATGAAGTTACCAATCTTGAATCCTTGCTTAATACCAATTTCAGCATTTTCGGAGGTTTCTGCAATCAACGAGGGGTTTGCAAAAATGTTGATGGCACCAACGCCTGTTACAATGAATTTCTCCGCTATGCTGGGAAAGCGAAAGCCTTGTCCGTACGATGCGCGAACGTAGGTTGCTCTGCCTAGTTGATAGTTGGCGCCTGCACGAAATACAGGCTTTTTGTCGCTGGTGGTGTTGATGCGGAAGTACTCGTAGCGCACGCCGGCCGAAAGGTTGAGCCGGTTGAACAGCTTTTTATCGGCTTGAAAAAAGGCAGCGTAGTTTTCTGCTGTGTTTCTTCCATCGTTATTGCCGCCTGTAAACAATTCACCACGTGCCT
>JBILIX010000305.1:0-3300 GCA_044368835.1 Flavobacteriales bacterium
GGGAAGCACAAAAGCCGCCGTTTTACCGGTGCCGGTCTGTGCGATGCCAATGAGGTCTTTCCCTGAGAGAATTACAGGAATGCTTTTCTCTTGAATGGGAGTTGCATTTTTGTAATTCATCGAGAGAATTCCCTCGAGGAGTTGGCTATGCAGGTTTAGTTCAGTAAATTCCAAAAGTGATTGTTGTGTTTGGCTTAGAAAGGAAGATCGTCTTCCATTTCAGAGGCTGTAGGTGGCATTGGCGGAGGCATCGGAGGACCTGGTTGCTGAGCAGATTCAGCGCCTTGACCTTCGATTTTCCAGGAAACCAGGCTGTTGTAATATTTACCTTGGTACTCTCTTCCACGAATATCAAAGAAGACCTTGATACGATCGCCTTGATTGTAGCTCGTGATGAGGCTTCCCTTCTCCTTGAGCAGTTCAAATTGAATATCCTGAGGGTATTGTTCCTCTGTAGTAATTACAAATTCACGCTTGGTAAAACCGCTGGCAAACGATTGCTCATCGCGGATTAGCTTTACTTTTCCGATGATTTCCATGTATCCTTAATTGTGCCGCGAAAATACGACGGAAGTTCGATAGAAGGAATATGGGAAAGTAGGTTTACAGGATTATAGGGGGCAGTAAGCCGGCGTGAGGCGTTTGGAGAGCATAATCCTATCCTACATTTGCGCGTGCTCATTCCGCAACGCAATACCCCACGTTGGCTGATTCTTGGCCTCGATATGGTCATCTGTTTGGTGGCATTCATAGCAGCCTATCTGGTTCGCTTTGAATTTGCACCACCAGCGGAGGAACTCAAACTTGCAAAAGCCTTCATACCTATTCTATTGGGCGTTCGACTCATCGGGTTTTTGGCTGGAAAGACCTATGCGGGGATTATACGGTTCACAAGTTCTCAAGACACGGTCCGCATTTTCACCGTGCTGACGGCAGGCACCGCTCTATTTGCCATTTTGAACTTGGTGAAGTTTGTTTTCTTCGATGGGCTGTTCTTCATTCCTTACTCCATTTTAGTTATTGAATACCTCATCACGCTGTTTAGCATGATTGTATTGCGCATTGCTGTAAAAGTGGTCTATGTGGAACTAAAGAACCCCGGTAAGGTAAGCAAGAGAGCCATCATTTATGGAGCCGGAGAAAGCGGTCTTATCACAAAGCAAGCGATTGACCGCGATCCAAGGTCGAAAATGGAAATCATAGCCTTTGTCGACGACAATCCACACAAACAAGGTAAAACCCTCGACGGCAAATCCATTTACTCGCGCGAGAAGCTGAACGACTTACTTGAGACCGAAAAGGTCGATGAGGTTATCATTGCCATCCCTAGTTTGGATGCCAAAATGAAGGCCGACTTCATAGGCAGAGCATTGCAAGCAGGAGTGCACGTTTCGAACATTCCGCCTATCAACCAGTGGATTGGCGGTCAATTGAGTGCCCGGCAGATTCGGGAAATCAAGATTGAAGAATTGCTCGGTCGTGAAACCATTGAACTGGAAAGTGCCCCGGTAATCAATCAGGTTTCGGATAAATGTGTGCTCGTTACTGGAGCTGCCGGCAGTATCGGCAGCGAGCTGGTGCGGCAGTTGTTGAGCTGTAAGGCAGGAAAGGTCATCATTCTTGACCAAGCAGAAACACCAATCTTTCTGTTAGAGAATGAACTTAAGGGGCTTGGTTTTCAGGGACGGTTCGAAGTGGTCATGGGTGATGTATGCAACATGGATCGCATGCGTCGTATGATGACACATTTCCGCCCTCAAATCGTTTACCATGCCGCAGCCTACAAGCACGTACCGCTCATGGAGCAAAACCCAAGCGTTGCCGTGTTGACCAACGTGCATGGCACTCGAGTGATGGCCGATTTGGCCGATGAATTTGGGGTAGAGCGTTTTGTGCTCATTTCAACCGATAAAGCAGTAAACCCAACCAATGTGATGGGAGCTACCAAACGCGTTGCTGAAATGTATGTGCAGTCCAAAGACAAACACAGTAAAACAGCTTACGTGACCACCCGTTTCGGTAATGTGCTCGGGTCGAATGGTTCCGTAATACCCACCTTCAAGAAACAAATTGAGCTTGGTGGCCCGCTCACGGTAACGCATCCCGACGTTACGCGCTTCTTCATGACCATACCTGAAGCAGCGCGTCTGGTGTTGGAAGCCGGAGCCATGAGCAGTGGTGGTGAAATTTTTGCTTTCGACATGGGAGAAAGCGTAAAGGTGATTGACCTTGCCAAGAACATGATACGCTTGTCAGGGTTGGAATTGGGTAAGGACATTGAAATCACGTTTACAGGTCTGCGTCCCGGAGAAAAACTGTTTGAAGAAGTTCTCAACTCTGCCGAAGACACAGTGCCTACGTACCACCCGAAGATTTTAAGGGCAAAGGTTCGTGAGTATGATTTCGTAGAAATCAGCCAAAAAGTGACGGAACTTATTGCCCTGTTCGATGCTCAAAACAACATGGAAATGGTTCGATTGCTCAAGCAGTTGGTACCGGAATACATCAGTCGCAACAGCGAGTATGAGAGTTTGGATAGAAAAAGCTAAGCGTTGTTCTCCTCAAAAATGTTACTTTTAGCCCTTCAAAACCACGATGGAAACTAGCGAATACTTTGCCCACCCTTCGGCCATCATTGATGATGGCTGTACGATTGGAAAGGGCACCAAAATCTGGCATTTCTCGCACATCATGCCGAAGTGCGTGATTGGCGAACAGTGCAACATCGGACAAAACGTTGTGATATCGCCTGAAGTAGTTCTGGGTCGAAATGTCAAAATTCAAAACAACGTTTCGATCTACACTGGAGTTACTTGCGACGACGATGTTTTTCTGGGACCTTCCATGGTCTTCACCAACGTTATCAACCCGCGCAGCGCCGTCAACCGCAAAAGCGAGTATGCAAAAACCCATGTGGGCAAAGGTGCTTCAATAGGAGCCAACGCAACTATTGTGTGTGGTCACGACATAGGACCGTTCGCCTTTATCGGTGCAGGTGCAGTTGTAACGAAAAACATTCCCGCCTATAGCTTGTGGGTGGGCAACCCTGCTCGCCAACGCGGTTGGATGAGTGAATATGGGCATCAGTTGGAGTTTAATGAGGCCGGAGAAGCGGTTTGCCAGGAGTCGGGAGAGCGGTATGAGTTGAAAGACGGGGCAGTGAGTAAGGTGGGGACTGGCGAGTGAGGACTGGAGACGGGGAGCGCATTCTAATTCTGTTTCTAATTCTGTTTCTGTTTCTCATTCTGAATTTGACTCTGGTATTTTGATATAGAGAAAGGAGAATAGAGAAAGAATAAA
>JBILIX010000306.1:0-3299 GCA_044368835.1 Flavobacteriales bacterium
GCTTTCCTGGTATGTAGGCGGTCTGAATTTTCAGATAGAGCACCATTTGTTCACTAAAATTTGTCATGTTCACTATCCTGCGATTTCGGAAATAGTGAAAAAAACGGCAGCCGAATACGGAGTGCCCTATTATGAAAAAGCTACATTCGGAGAGGCTTTTCGAGCGCACATTCAATTCTTGCGCATGCAGGGCATGCCTAAACTCAGTGAAATAGGCGGATAGGATTATTCTCCTTTTGTGCGGTTTGGCTTATAAACCAAATGTTCGCCGCGTCCTTTTTTGAAGATGTTGCGTCCTGGTTGTTTTCCGCGTCGTAATTCTTTTTGTGCTTCTTCCGATAATTGAGAAATCTCTTTACACGCATCTGAACAGCAGCTGTTCATCGTTTCCTTGCAGCTCGGGCATTGTATAAACAAGATGTGGCAAGCGAGATTTGCACAATTGGTGTGATGATCGAATGGCGCACCGCATTGATGACATTGTGCAATTACGTCGTCCGATATGCGCTCAGCCAAGCGCTCGTCGAATACGAAATTGACGCCCAGAAACCGGTTTTCCAAGCCTTCAGACTTTATGTCGCGTGCGTATTTGATGATGCCGCCTTCAAGCTGATGCACGTTCGGAAAACCTTTGTGTTTGAGGTATGCTGAAGCTTTTTCGCAGCGTATGCCACCCGTGCAATACATCACAATGTTCTTGTCCTCCTTGCCCTGCAGCATGTCTTCCACCATCTCGATTTCTTCGCGAAACGTATCGGCGTCGGGAAGAATAGCGCTCTTAAAATGACCCACCTCACTTTCGTAGTGGTTGCGCATGTCGATGAGAATGGTTTCGGGTTGTGAGGTCAATTCATTGAACGCTTTTGCAGAGAGGTGCACACCTGTGTCGGATGGATTGAAGCTCGGATCGTCGATACCATCAGCAACGATTTTGTTGCGCAGCTTGATGATGAGCTTGTAGAACGACTTACTGTCGTCTTCCACCGCTGTGTTCAAACGCACGCCATTGAGAAACGTGATGTTGAACAAGTTTTCGCGAAAGGCTTCGAACTGATTGGTGGGTACGCTGACTTGGGCGTTGATACCCTCGGCAGCGATGTAGGTTCGGCCTAACACACCAAGTGATTCCCAATGTAAAAACAGGAAATCGCGGAAGAACTGCGGGTTGGCAATGGGGTGGTATTTGTAGAACGACACAGTGGTGCGAGGCTCGTTGCTTTGAACGATTTGCTCTTTTAATACGCGTCGGTCCACGGTGTTATAGAGTTTTTTCATCGGTACAATTGCATGTTATACTTCAGAGTATGTCTACAGCGCGTGAATTGCTGGGTTGCAAATATAGGTATTAGGTGTTAGTGGTGAGGTATAAGGTGGTTTGGCGGCCGCACCTTATCAATAGTAAGATTGTTTTATTAGCCCCCCGCTGAAGCGCTGTGGTGGTTGACACGAATGCACGAATTGGGATAGCACGAATGGGGTTGTAGAAGGCGGATCTATCTCTATACTCCTATTATCCTACAATCCTCCTATATCTTAGCGACCATTAATCACAACCCCCATGTCAAGCAAAGCCCCCAAACCCGTAGGTCTTTATCCGCACACACGCCGAGTAGGTAATCTGTTGTTTTTGTCCGGTGTTGGTCCGCGCATTGCGGGTAGTGATGCTACCGATAGTGGTGTGCCCGGCTTGACACTCGATAAGTTCGGCAATTACCTCTCATTCGATTTCGAAGCCCAGTGTCGCAACGTCTTCGACAACGTGCGTGTGATTCTTGAAGAGAATGGAAGCAAGTGGGAAAACCTCGTTGATGTAACGGTTTTCTTGGTAAACATGAAGCGCGATTTTCACACCTATAACAGGTTGTATGCTGAGTATTTCAAGGAAGCGCAGCCTTGCAGAACAACAGTCGAAATCAACGCTTTGCCTTCGCCGATTGCAATCGAATTGAAGTGCATTGCAACAATTGAGTAGTCGTTGCGTTGCTTTGGCATGCACCTTGAAAATGCCAAATCATGAAAACGTCTATTTTTCTTTTTGCAGCATTAATCAGTGCATTAGTGCTTCAAGCCCAGGTTAAGCCCACCAAGACAAACGTTGATCACCTCCCTGATCACGGCTTTCGCCAATCACCTAATTATGCCTTCATGGCTGGTGAGCAACTCACTTACCGCATTCACTATGGCATTGTAGATGCGGGAACAGCCACACTGCAAGTGGAAGAAAGTCCGTACAAATTTGCCGGGCGTGATGCCTACAAGATTGTGGGAACCGGAAGGAGTGTAGGTTCGGTGGATTGGTTTTTCAAAGTGCGCGACCACTACGAAACCCATATTGACAAAGAAGGAATGTTTCCTTATCGCTTCCTGCGCAATTGTGATGAAGGAGGCTATCGCATTCAGCAGGATTATACCTTTTTCCCGGAACGACGAGCATTCAAAAACATGAAGGGCGAAGGCTATCAGTCGCCCGATTTTGTGCAAGACATGTTAAGCTCTTACTACTTCGCACGCACGCTCGATTACAGCTACGCCCGATTGGGCGATGTATACACCATCACCGCGTTGGTCGACGACGAAATTGTTCCGCTGAAAATGAAGTTTATTGGTCGCGAAACTATCACGATCGATGCAGGTACGTTTCGCTGCTTGAAGTTTGTGCCCGTTGTGCAGAAGGGACGTGTGTTTAAAAAGGAACAGGACCTTACGGTTTGGATTACCGACGACCTCAACCACATTCCAGTATTGGCACAAGCAGAGATATTGGTGGGTTCGATCAAAATGGAGTTGCAGGATTTCAAGGGTGTACGCAACGCAATGGCGAAATTGTAGGAGATAGGGCGATTACATTTGCGCAAACTTTTGCCAAATGTCTTATCAAATCGACTCCTATTCATTTCAAGGTAAACGCGTATTGATTCGCGTAGATTTCAATGTTCCACTGAATGATGAACTTCAGGTTACGGACGACACGCGTATACGTGCCGCACTGAAAACCATTCACAAGGTGGCGCAAGCGGGAGGCAAGGTTATTTTAATGTCGCATCTCGGCCGACCCAAAGGCGGACCCGAAGCGAAGTATTCCATGAAGCACGTGTTGGCTCGTTTATCCGAATTACTCGGAAAGCCCGTTGCTTTTGCGGACGATTGCATTGGCGATAAGGTTCGCGTAGCTGTTGATGCTATGAAAGAAGGTGATGTGTTGTTGCTCGAGAATCTTCGCTTCTACAAGGAGGAAGAAGGCGGCGATGAATTCTTCGCCGGACAATTGGCGGAAAATGGCGACGTGTACATCAACGATG
>JBILIX010000307.1:0-3272 GCA_044368835.1 Flavobacteriales bacterium
TCGCTGGCTGCAAAAACTGGAGGTCGAAGCTATTGACGGCCCCATCAACTTTGGAGAGAAAGAGGCCTATTGGGGTTTACTCATTGAGAACTTCACCGACATGGGTAGTTTTCGGATGAACTACAACCCTGCCTATTACCAGCGATTTTTCGAGAGTTTCGGTTTCGGTATTTACTACGAGCAGCTATGTTACAAGCGCGATTTACATGTTCCTGCCCAGGATGTCTTCGTTCGCAAGTCGCAGCAGCTTTTGAATGACCCGGCCTATCGTATAACGAATGCCCGCGGCAAAAGCATGGAAAACATTGCAAGCGATTTCGTAACGATCTACAACGCAGCTTGGGCCGTTCATGAAGGCTTCAAGCCGATGCGCATTGAGCAGGCTCGTAAAGCGATTCAGGCCATGCGCCCCATTATGGACCGCGACATCATGGTGTTTGCCTATCACAATGAAAAGCCCATTGGCTTCTACATCAATTTACCGGAGGTGAATGAGTTCATGCAACATGCGAGGGGCAATTTGAACGCACTCGGCATGCTTCGTTTTATGTATTACAAGCTGTTCGGTAAGCGACAAGTGATGGTGGGTATTGTGTTCGGGGTAGATAAGGCATACCATGGACGAGGAGTTGAGGGTGCAATGATTAAATATTGCGAAGAACACATAGTAACATTGAATCGATACCATGAAACCATTCTAACCTGGATTGGCGATTTCAATCCAAAGATGATCCACATAGCTGAAAATTTAGGAGCGTCTCTCTATCGTAAACTGGCCACTTATCGACTGTATCTTGATAAAAGGCGGCCTTTCGAACGGCATCCTTTCCTTTAGAATCGGGCTAAACAGAACTTTTTTAGTTTTCCTTGCAGAAATTCTTAACAAAGGTTGCGTATAAAAAAAGCGCGAGTATATTTGCGCCCGCTTTTCGCGAAGAAGATCCTGTAGCTCAGCCGGTAGAGCAATACACTTTTAATGTATGGGTCCTGGGTTCGAGTCCCAGCGGGATCACTAAAGGAGAAGAAAATTGAGGACAGCAACACTGTCCTCTTTTATTCTTCATACATACTAAAAATTCGCCCTGGTGGTGAAATTGGTAGACACGTACGTTTGAGGGGCGTATTTCGCAAGATGTGCTGGTTCGAGTCCAGTCCAGGGCACCAATACAACTCCCGCTTTTACGGCGAGAGTTGATTCATACCACAGAGTAGAAGTTACTCTTAAAAAAACTTCAGAGGCGCGAAGCTGAAGAAGCCATGATACCGAAGTGGCGGAATTGGTAGACGCGCACGTTTCAGGTGCGTGTGTCGCAAGACGTGAGGGTTCGAGTCCCTCCTTCGGTACGACAACAACAAAGGAGACTTTCTAGGAAGTCTTTTTTTTGTGCCCTTCGCCCCGATTCCTTGAACCAACGTACTTTCGCTCTGTTTCTAAGTCTATGAAGCCGTCTGCACTGCACCAACTTGCTCCCCTCTCCAAATGGCCGGCTCGCAATAATCAGCCCTTGCTTATTAGTGGATCGTGCAGCGTGGAGACCGAAGAGCAATACGTTGAAACCGCTGTTCGCCTTGCAAAAACAAATATTGTCCATCTGCTGCGTGGCGGCATTTGGAAGCCTCGAACACGCCCTGATGCCTTTGAAGGCGTGGGTGCAATAGGATTGCCGTGGATGATTAGCGCTCGGCAAGAGAGCGGCCTTCCGGTCATGACAGAAGTTGCAAATGCCGAACACGTCGAACTTTGCTTGAAGCACGGACTCGATGCCATCTGGATCGGTGCACGCACAACCGTCAATCCGTTTTCAGTGCAAGAAATTGCAGATGCCCTCAAAGGGGTTGACATTCCCGTATTCGTAAAAAACCCAGTCAATCCCGACCTGCAACTTTGGATAGGAGCGTTGGAGCGTATTCAACGTGCCGGTATTACACGTCTTGCAGCCATACATCGCGGGTTCTCGCATTTGGGCGACAGTATCTATCGCAATAAACCCCTGTGGGAGATACCGATTGCACTTCGCACTGAATTTCCCAACCTCACACTCATTTGCGACCCCAGCCACATATGCGGTCGTCGTGACTTGTTGCAGGTAGTAGCGCAAAAAGCGATGGACCTCAACATGGATGGCTGGATGATCGAAAGCCACATCGACCCCGATAATGCACTGAGTGATGCCGCACAACAGATTACTCCTGAGGCTCTTTCGGATCTGATTGCAAGCATTCAAATTCGCCAGGCTCAAAGTGATGATCTGACCTTCGTGCACGAATTGCAAACCCTGCGATCACGAATCGATAAAGTGGATGAAGAAATAATTCATCTAATTGGCAAGCGCATGCGCATTACCGAAGAGCTCGGTCGATTTAAAAAGGAAGAATCCGTTACCATATTCCAAATAGAACGTTGGAAAGAAATTCTTGAATCTCGCACGATGCTCGCAGAGCAAGTAGGCCTTTCGAAAGAGTTTATTCTGAAATACTTGGAGCAGTTGCACAAAGAGTCGATACGCACGCAGACACGTGTAATGAATAAGCGCGATTAAGCAACTGCGCTATTTCACCTTAACCTGAAACATTGGGCGATTACCGATAGATCCTGCAAGCTCATCGCCGGGACTCACCTTCCCTACACCGCTTGGCGTTCCTGTAAAAATTAAATCGCCAATCTTCAAAGTCATATACTGCGACACGTATGCGATAATTGCATCGAAATCAAAAATCATATCACTGCTTGAGCCCTGTTGAACCAATTCGCCATTCTTTGTAAGTGAAAATTGGATGTTACCCTTTTCAAGCTCTTCCATTGGAATGAAATCCTGCGACACGACCGCAGAACCATCGAAGCCCTTCGCCTTTTCCCATGGCAAACCCTTTTTCTTAAGCTCCTCTTGCACATCACGCGCGGTAAAATCGATACCGACTCCAACTGCACCATAATAGCGCGGTGCAAACTCCTTGCTGATGTGTTTACCCAAACGATCAATGCGAAGCACCAACTCAATCTCATAATGCACATCGCTTGTCCAATCGGGAATAAAAAACGGATTTCCCTTGGGCAAAATCGCTGAATCCGGTTTGCAAAAAAACACGGGTTCTGTGGGCACCGCATTGCCCAACTCTTTAGCGTGGTCCGCATAATTGCGGCCTATACAAATTATCTTCATGGCGTATTATCTCACAAATTCAATGACCACCTTTCGATCGCTCAATCCTTCCTGAACCGAATCGCGATCACCATAATACTTGGTTATGAAACGATCGGCGCGCAGTCCGCT
>JBILIX010000308.1:0-3270 GCA_044368835.1 Flavobacteriales bacterium
AAATGCTTTTGGTTTGAACACTGTGTTTGCTGCAGCTGATAACCAGGGTGATGTTTATACCGTTCAGGCAAATACATATAACTACGGTAATACGGGATTGTACGCACTCAACAGACCAGCAGGTTCAGAGGCCGACAGTGCGCCTTGGGAGTGGTGGACAGCAGATAATCCGAACAACTTGAACGGTTTGGCAACGAATCCTGATATGTCAATGACCAAGGGAATGACTTACCTGGATACTATTCAAGGGTACTCAGCACCTCGAATCATGTGTGCGATGGGATTGGCGGGCAGCCCGTGTGATGCAAATAACGTTGTTGAACGTGAGGCTTCTGTTCGTGTTTATCCGAACCCTTCAGCCGGGTTGTTTAATGTTAACCTGTCGGGTGCTCAAGCGATTCGTACAATCGAAGTGTATGATCTGATGGGTAAGAGAGTCATGGAATTCTATCCAAACACGGCGCAAGTAGTGTTGGATTTGAGTTCATTGACCAATGGGATTTACACAGTGAAAATCAAATCGGATGAATCAAATCAATCCGTGAGAATTCAGAAAATCTAAGAAGTATTCAGGCATAAAAAAGGGGGCGTGAGCCCCCTTTTTTTATGAATATAAAAATCATCTATTGTTTTACAGGAGCGCCAACAGGAGCTTTTTCAGGAGCACCAACCGGAGCCAAGCCTGGATCAGCGCCAACATTGCCTTTAATGGTGATTACCTTCACAGGTGAATTCACTGCATTCGAGTTGATGGTTACAGATTTCTGGAAAGGACCGGTGCGCTTGGTGTCGTATTTAACATCAATAAAAGACGATTGACCGGGTGCAATTGGATTTGGATCACACTTAGGAACAGTGCAACCGCATGACCCCTGACAACCTGAAAGAATCAATGGTTCATTGCCGGTATTTGTCACTTTGAATTGGCAAGCACCATTGCTGTCAAATGCGATGTCGCCATAATCGTGTGTCTCTTTGTCGATGGTTAAAGCAGGACCTGTTACAAGCTCAGGTTGAGCGAATGCACTAAAAGCAAGACCTAGTGCAAGGGATAGAGTGAATACTGTTTTTTTCATAAGAGTCTATTTTTTAAAGAAAAAAAAACTTCCGCCCTTCAGGACGGAAGCTTTGAAGTTTCATTTTTATTGGTTGCCACCGGCAGGAGCGCCTGCAGGTGCCTTTTCAGGGGCGCCGCTTGGTGCAGCGTTTGGATCAGGACCAACGTTTCCTTTGATGCGAACCACTTTAACAGGTTCGTTGGTAGCGTTAGAGTTGATGGTAACTGACTTGTTGATTGGGCCGGGACGCTTTGTGTCATACTTAACAGTAATCACAGAGCTCTCACCTGGAAGGATTGGGTTGGGGTCACATTTAGGAACCGTGCAACCGCATGAACCTTTACACTTGCTCAGAATCAATGGTTCTGTTCCGGTGTTGGTCACTTTGAATTCGCAAGTGCCATCTCCGGCAAATGGAATATCGCCGTAGTCATGAACTTCTTTGTCAACTAAAATAGAAGGACCCGAAGCAACTGGTGTTTGAGCGGATACTAATGAGAAGGCCCCGAGTGCAATCGCAAGGGTGAGGAATACTTTTTTCATCGAATTACTTTTTTTATGTTTAGCTTATTTCAAATGTAAGGAGAAGTTCCGTTAAGCATCTTAGCACTTAACTAAACTTTAACAGGCTCCGAGTTGTGCTCTTACCGAAAACTATGCCAAACGGATTATCAGTGAACGATTTCAATTTTGGTCGTTCGTGCAATGCCTGCTTCTGTCCAAAGCACATAATACAATCCCGAGGGCCAGTTGATTGTTTCAACTACGCTGGCTGAATTGTTCTTGCTGCCTTCCCATACGATTTGTGCAAGTGAATTGAGGATCCGATATGATCCGGATGCAGCATTCGAAATTTGTATGTATGAATGAGCAGGGTTCGGATACACAGCGAAATCCGCTGAAGCGTGTTCGCGGGTGTTGTTCACGATGAGCAGATTGCTGCCACCGCATCCGTCGGCGTTATATGCTTGTAACTGGTATACGTCGCCTCCTAAAGGCTGTGACGAACCTCCTGAAGTGATTGTACCATCAATATTCCATGTGAACTGCGCGAAGGCTGAGGCGTTCTGGCAGACAACCGACTGTGATCCTTCATCGACAATGAGAATGGGCAGTTCTTGGTTGCTCACGATGATAGAGGTTACTACAGAACCGCTGGCCGATGATGCCGAGCAACTCAAGGAAGGGGAGTAGCTGCTGGCATCTGTATAAACAACTTCCACTTGGCCCGTGAAATCGTCGATAATGCTCAATCCTGTATTTAGCGAACAAGTTAATCCGGTTATGGTGTCCGTCAGGTTGTTGAAGTAAACTGTGAGCGGGGCACAGCCTTGGTCTATACTCACCGATAGATGAGGTTGAACAATGGATATAACTTCGGAAAGGGTGCTACATCCCAACGTGTTTGTGGTGTTGAGCTGATAGACGCCATTTTGAGTAATGCCGTCGATTTCAGTATCGAATGAGGTGCTTGCCCCTTGAGCCACAACTGCCCCATCGAAATACCAAGTAAGATTTTCGTCCGTGCAGTTGGCACACGTTAAGACATGGGTGTCGGGGGCATAGGTCAATATAGGTTGATCCGTTGTTTCGAAAACCTCTACGAATACAGTTGTATCTGCAATAGCATTTCCGATGGATATCGAATAGGTAAGCTCGTAGAAACCCGGTTCATTCAGCGTATATTCAAATTGCGAGGAGCAAACATTGTATACTTCAACGCCATCAATCGTGTATGAACAAAGACCTTCTGCATTGAATTCGTTGTTGTTGTTGACGCGCAGCAGGAAGGGCGGACAACCGCTCAGTGAAGGCGCCGTAATTTGTGCTGAAAGGAATTCACAAGTGCCGTCGTCTTCATTGGCTTGCGGGTTGTAATTGAGTGCAATGGGTGCCGTGCAGCCTCTATAAATGCAGTCGGTGCTTTGATAGGTAGCAAAGGGATTGAAGTTAAACGCTGTGCTATCAATACAACCACCTACAACACAGGAACCATCGTCATAGTTAGAGTCTGAATCAAAGTTGTCGGCATCTTCATTGGTGCAGCCCGGATAATCACATGATCCATCGTCAATGAACGCACTCAACTCGTAGTTTATCGCCTGAACATCCGTGCAACCCGGGTTTTGAGAAACGGGTAGAATACTAAGTCGAACCATGAAGGATTTAGAGCTTACAATGGAGGCGTTAATGTTGTCGTAGCGAATGAGCG
>JBILIX010000309.1:0-3269 GCA_044368835.1 Flavobacteriales bacterium
TGCTTTGCCTTGTAGGGCAAGCACAACAGTTGCCTATCACCAATGAAGCTGCGCGCCTTTGTCAGCAATCGCAGCTCGATGCCGCGCTCGAAAAAAGCAAGGAATCACTCAACGACAAGTCGGAATCGGCGGATGCGTATGCTTGGTATGTAAACGGATTTGTGCTGAAGGAAATCTACAAGCAGCGTGAATATGGCTTGCGCAACAGCTTGCTGCGATCAGCGGCCATGAAGTCATTTGCTACTTCTATGGAAAAGAAGAATGCGCAGCAGCATCTATCCATGACGCAACTTGCTATTAAATACCTTGCATCAACGTATTACAACGATGCTTTGCAAGCTGCTCAATCCATTGCTGATGGAGGAGAGCAGGAGGCCCAAACACTGTTCGTGGAATTTGAAAAATGGATGCCCATCGCTGAGCCGGGCATGTCGATGACGGGCTACAGAAAGGAATTCACCAAATCAATTGGTCAACGGTATTTCAGCCTTTGGCAGCTCGACACCGATAACAGTGAGAACCGCGATAAAGCCATTGCGCAATACGAGAAAATTCTAAAGCTTGATTCCACCGATGTGGATGCGTATTACAACCTTTCGGTCATTCATTACAACCAAGCTGTATTCATGTACAGAAAGATTGATCATGAAACGGATTTGTTTGATATGATGACAATCCAGGAAGCAGCTGCCAAGCTCATTCGTGAGAAGGCGCTGCCACTCATGGACAAGGCATATGAGCTGGCACCTGAAAAGGGCGAGGTTGTGCATGGTAAGATTATTTTGCATCGGGCCCTGGATCATGAAAAGGATGTTGAGTATTTCAAGAATGAAATAAGTAGGTTAATCCGTGAAGGGAAAATCAAGGCGGAGCAACAGAAGTAAACAGCGTGAAATTCAGACTTTCCATAGCGCTAAAACTCACCGCAGGCTTCGCTGTATTTGCAGCAGTGGTTATTGTCGCTTTTAGCTGGACCGGTGTAAAAATTTCGCAAGGTCGCGAAATCAACCATCGCATCAACAACATCTATGCGCCTTCTATTAAGTCGCTAGAGAAACTCGACAACCAACTTGTAAAGGCACAACTGCTGATGACACAGTGGACTCTTGTTCAGAGCAGGGAAGATGACCCGGAGCGTGTGGAGGCACTTACTCTTTGCACGCAGCTTATTCCCAACCAGCTTATGATAGTCGACTCCGTTTCGGTGCATTGGCCGGAGGAAAAGCAAATAGAAAAGAACCTGCTCATTGCCGATGTACAATCGCTCCTGTTGGTCTACGGCGATGTGCGCACGTTGTTGCCCGATTTTAAAAGCTATACAGATCCGACCAACTTAATGAGTGCGGAGGCCTTGTTTAGTGAAGGTGGAGAAGTGCCTGGAGCGGTGCCCGACGCATTGGGTAAAGCGCAGTCAAGGTTGCGTGTATTGACCGACTACCAGCGCGATGCTATGGCAAATGAAATCGGCAAAATGAACGCTTCTTTTGCTGATTTGATACACGTCTTTATTTGGGTTGCTGCTGCCGTGATTTTGATTGGTGTTTTTCTGGCATTCATGACCATTCGAGCCATTGTGCGTCCGGTAAATTCACTTCGCAATAAACTCAACAATCTATCGAAGGGTATTTACTCGCTTCATGCTACTCGCACCAACAACGATGAAATTGGCGATATGGCCCAGGCAGTCGATCGCCTGATGCGAAACTTCGAACGCACGAAGGAGTTTTCCTTGAGTATCGGAGCGGGTAAGTTTGATATGCCCTTTGAGCCGTTATCAGAGCATGATGAATTGGGTGGCGCATTGTTGCAGATGCGTGATGACCTTGCTTCCTACCGTCATCAAATGGAGGAGAAAGTTTCAGAGCAAACACTGGAAATACGTCAGCAAAAGGAACAGGTGGAAATGCAAAACGAACGTGTAATGGAACTCTATACTGATTTGCAGGCTAGCATCGATTACGCGCAGCGCCTTCAAAGCACCATCTTACCGAGCGAAGAAGCTATTCGAGAAGTGTTCCCGCAACATTTTATAATGTTCAGACCCAAGGCAACGGTGAGCGGCGATTTCTATTGGTTTGCCAACAAGGGCAAGAAGCTCATGTTTGCAGCGGCCGATTGCACAGGCCATGGTGTGCCGGGGGCGTTCATGAGTTTGGTGGGCCACAATGCACTCAACCAGGCCACCAAGGTTTATTACAAACCCTCGCAAGTACTCAACACAGTAAATAGATTGTCGGCGCAGGCACTGCGAGCCAATGAAAACCATTTAGTGAAAGATGGAATGGACATAGCGCTTTGCACCATCGACATGGAAGCTATGGAGCTTGAATTCAGCGGCGCTCAAAATCCCGTTTACATTGTTCGGGGCGAAGAACTTATTGAGTTAAGCGGCGATGCATTTAGCATTGGGTCTTACGTGAATGGTGAGCGAGAATTCACAGCGAAAAAGAGCGAGCTGAAAAGCGGCGATTGCATCTATGCTTTTAGCGACGGATATGCCGATCAGTTTGGGGGTCCGGCAGGAAAGAAGTTTATGCGCAAGCAATTCCGCCAACTTTTGCTAGAGGTGAATGCACTTCCAATGAGCGAACAATTGGCGCGCGTGCAGCAGCGATTCGACGAGTGGCGCGGCGAGCAGGAACAAGTCGACGATGTACTCGTTATTGGATTGCGCGTTTGATTACGCAAACTTCTGGCTAACGTCTACCAGAAATCTTTTTAAAAGTGTTTTACGACCAATCAGAACTTGAAACTTCATGTCGCTTCTGTCGGTAAGGGAAACACTGCTGTTGATTTTTTTCTTGCCAATTTTAATAGTGGTCTGAACACAAAAGCGTTTTTCCTTTTCTCCGAATGAGCTTTTGAATTCTCTCGAGAAGTAGTTGCTGAAATAGAATCGCTTTACTTCACTTCCTTCCAATTTGAAATCGGCTTCTAGCATTTTTCCATTAGCCGTTTCTATCTCCTCGCAGCGCTCACAGTGAAGCACCGTTCTGAACGCACCCGTATCGACTTTCGCGTCTACATGCGAAAAACCCAAATCGGGAAACGACACGCGCACGTGCCTTCCGATTGTTGTCAGTTTGCGTGATGTAGCTTTCACGGCTGGCTCAATTAACCTTGCGTTAGGAGTGTTTTTACCATCTCGGAAATTGCCTTGCCATCGGCTCTGCCGGCAAGGCTTTTAGAAGCCGCGCCCATCACTTTGCCTAAATCACCGGGGCCTGAAGCTCCCACCGACGCTATAATGGCTTTTACTTCCGCCTCCA
>JBILIX010000310.1:0-3262 GCA_044368835.1 Flavobacteriales bacterium
CGATGGGGATGGCTTCAATGTCTATCTCGATATCGTGGCGTTGCTTGATGATGCGCAAGGCGTCTTTAATCAACGTGAGCGTCTTCAACCCCAAGAAGTCCATCTTCAGCAAGCCCGCACTTTCTACTACGGAGTTGTCGAACTGTGTGCAAAACATGTCGCTGTCTTTCGCAGTCGACACGGGTACATAGTTCGTAATAACATCGGGGGTGATGATAACACCGCAGGCGTGAATGCCCGTGCTGCGCACCGATCCTTCCAAGATGCTTGCAAGCTTTACCACACGGCCTTCGTGAGAGTCTCCGGATGCAATGGCACGCAATTGTTTTGCGTTCTGCAGGTCTTCACCGCTGAGTGCATCGCTTAGTTTTTTGTCGTCCCACTTCAACAGGTCGCTCAGGTCCTGGTTGTCGGGCATGAACTTGGCGATGCGATCGGTGTCGGGCAAAGGCAATTCAATAACTCGGCCGGCATCGCGAATGGCTGATTTACCGCCCATGGTGCCGTAGGTAATAATCTGCGCCACCATGTTCGTACCGTACTTATTGCGCACATAGTCGATGACCTTATCGCGACCTTCATCGTCGAAGTCGATATCGATATCGGGCATGCTCACACGCTCAGGGTTGAGGAAACGCTCAAACAGCAGTTGATACTTGATGGGGTCGACATTCGTAATCCCGATGCAATAAGCTACTGCACTGCCTGCGGCACTTCCGCGGCCGGGTCCAACACTCACGCTCATTTCGCGTGCCTTATTGCAAAAGTCCTGCACAATCAGGAAGTAACCCGGATAGCCGGTATTGGCAATAGTGGCCAACTCAAAATCGAGTCGTTCACGAATTTCATCTGAAACCGTTCCGTACCTCTTTTCGGCACCCACGTATGTGAGGTGTCGGAGGAAGTTGTTTTCGCCGCGCTTGCCTCCGTCGGTCTCATCGAGCGCGTCTTGGAACTCTGAAGGAATGTCAAACTTGGGAAGCAACACTTCACGCGAGAGTTTGTATTGTTCGCAGCTGTCGGCGAGCACTCGTGTGTTTGAAATGGCTTCCGGTAAATCAGCAAACAGCGTTGCCATTTCCAACGGCGTTTTCAGATAGTATTGGTTGTTGGGCAAGCCTAGGCGAAACTCGCGGCCGCGTTTACCAATGTATTTTTTCGGGCGAGAAACAAACTCGCCTTCGCGCACGCACACCAAAGCGTCTTGCGCTTCGCTGTCTTTTTGCTCCGTGTAATAGGAAGAATTGGTAGCAATGTATTTTACGTTGTGCTTGGCACAAAAGTCGAGCATGATGCGGTTCACGTGGTCTTCTTCTTCTAATCCGTGACGCATGATTTCCGCATAGAAATTTTCACCGAAATTTTCTTTCCACCAGATGAAAGCTTCCTCCGCTTTCTCTTCTCCTTCGTTGAGGATTTTGAATGCCACTTCGCCGTACATGCCTCCGGTGAGTGCAATGATGTCTTCCTTGAATTGCAGCAGTGCGTTGCGGTCGATGCGCGGAACGTAGTAGGAACCTTGCGTATGCGCGAGCGAAGACAAGTGCGCGAGGTTGTGATAGCCTTTCTTGGTTTTCGCAAGTAGCACGACTTGAAATCCGTTGTCTTGATTTTTCTTGTCGTACATGTCGCGACAGAGATTCACCTCACAACCAACAATGGGCTTCACTTCCGATTTCAATGAAGCACTCACAAATTGAAATGCGGCCATCATATTGGCGTGGTCGGTGAGTGCAAGTGTGGGCGTTACGCCTTCGGTCGACCAGCTCTTCGCTTTCGATACGAGTCCCTTTACATCGGATGTAGACTGCATGCCGGTAACGCTGTACTGGCTGTGCACGTGCAGGTGCACGAATTGTGCAGCAAGTTGCTCGAGCTCTCCGGAATGCTGTGTGTTTTCGGGAGCAGCTTGTGCTTCGGGTGCCGCTGTATTGGTTGCCTTGAAGTTGGATGCCGCAAGCTGAGGGGCTTCGTATTGTATTGCAGCGCCGGATGCTAGTTCTTTCAGTCGAATTACGCCAACGCTAATCAATCCGAAGAAGCACTTCGCTGTTGCATCGACATCATACGCCGCGTCGTGTGCTTCCGCAAACGGTGCGTTGAATAGTTTTTGATGCAGTTCCGTGAGCGTTGGCCATTTGAATTTTCCATTGCGGCCTCCGGGCAATGCGCAGTAGTCGGTCGAAAGGTCTTTCGTGTCTAATGATGACTTTGCAGTAAGGACATTTTGCTGGCCTTTGCGAAGCAACTCGCAGCCCATGATGTTGAGGTCAAACTCGATGTTGTGACCTGCTATGTAGTTGCATTTCGCTACGTCGCTGAGGAAGCGCTCAATTACCTCCGTGAGTGGCAAGCCCTCGCGCATGGCGCGATCGGTCGATATGCCGTGCACTTTTTCTGCATTGAAGGGAATGGTGAAACCTTCGGGTTGCACAATTAGACTTTCAGCTGAAATGAGCTTACCATCGGCTGCATGCAGTTGCCATGCAATTTGCACCACACGGGGCCAATTGGCAAAATCGGTGAGAGGGGCATTCCAACTGCCGGGCAAGCCGGTGGTCTCGGTGTCAAATATCAGGAACATGTTGAAGGCAAATTAGGGCTTCGAATTTCCGAGTGATTCACGCGGGGTCGAAGTCTTCAAAAGTAGTATTGGTTGTTGACGACGATGGCCCTTGTTGACAAATTTTGCTGAGGTTACGACTTGTCGCCGCTGCGGGGTGCGTCCCACCAGTTTTTTGTCTTTTTCTGGTGTGTGAGGCGTATGTGTCCTTGTAAAAGCAGGCAGTTGCGGGCTACTTCAGGAAGCGAAGGTTCATTATGCCCCAATACTGCCGTGGCAAAGCCATCCAGCGCAAAGCGCGGAAACCAGGTAACAGTAGACTCGAGGGTGATGATGAGCGATCCTATGGTAAAGGCATGCAAGCCCGTGCCCGCAGAGGCGCTGAATTGCCCGCTCACGCTGGAATAGCGTTCGTCGTTCCTTATCGCAACGCGTTCGCCATACTTGCGCGCGAAGGGAAGATTCCAACCATATCCGGCGCCTAGCTGCACATACCAACGCGTGCCCAACGGTCCTGTGTTCTGTACATCTTTAATTGCGCACTTGGGGTGGCTTCGTATTAAAAATTCCAGGCCTGCGTGGTGAAAGCCTGCCTTGAGCGGTACGCTGTTGTTTTTCCACATCGTCGTTTGATGGCTGTAATGCACCAGTCCAATGGCGTGAAGGCTGCGCGGTGCAAACAGCCGTTGGTTCCAACCT
>JBILIX010000041.1:0-10814 GCA_044368835.1 Flavobacteriales bacterium
ATTTTCTGAATTCTTTTCTATTAATCATTGCGTTCAAGTATTGTATATGGCGCAAATTACGTTTGCAATTCATGCGAATAGCAATGAAAATTGGAAGATGTTCACAATGCCATGCGCACTATGAGAAGGTCGGCCGAACGAAGTGATACAGATCTGTTTTAAAATTTCTGGCTAACTTTCGCTCATGAAATTCCTAATTTTCATCAGCTTAATAATACTTCCCTATTGGTTGGCGGGGCAATTCGTACCAATCAACCTCAAGTTAGATGTTTCAGCTGGAAACCACTTCCTGCACTCACAGCTTAGCGACGGTTACATTATTGAAAAAGTTATTCCTCAAAACATTACAGGAGGACTGAGCTACTTACTGAAAGAAAACCTGTATTTGCGGGGTGAGGTTGGTGTCGATTTGAATCGTCCCGCTGATGGGTCTCTTTATTTTCGAAACGACTATTTCCGATTTACAACGGGCGTTTCAACCAACTTGCTTCAGTTACAGTTTCTAAAATCTGCAGGACAAGGAAACGTTGTTCACCTGTGGCAAGACCGCATCAAGTTATACGGTTTCGTGGGCTTTGGTGTGAGTGCAATGATCAACAAGATGAGGTTCACCGCAGATTATGATCGTCGCATTTACGTGTACGACTACATGGCCAATTTCTGCGCGTCACTTACTCCCACCTACCAAATCAATCGTTACAATGCCGTTTTCATTCGGGCAACGATGATTGGACACATTCGGCAGGCCTACAATTTTGACCTCATGGGCAGCAACGACAACAGGGGATTCGATGGAGGATTCATGGTTGCCAGCATCGGATATTCCTTCACTCCGTTTCAGTCTATGGCGGGAACACGCACCATCAACTAAGCGATCCAGGAAGCCATAGGGTGTAACTATGAAAATGCAACTTGCAATAGACCGAGGAAACACCCTGACCAAACTTTCCGTTTTCGATGGAAAAGATATCGTGGACATTCGCAACGCCGGCGATGAGAATTTGGTCGAAGAGATAGCTCAACTCTTCTCCGCCTACCCTATAGCACATACCATTTTTTCGGATGTGCGCGACGGGTATTCCCAGAATGAAGTAATGAAGCTTCTGCCCTTGCCATTGGTATTGGTTAGTCACACCTTGAAGTTTCCATTTTCGTTGAGTTATTCAACGCCCGAAACCATCGGCCACGACCGCCTGGCCAACATGGCCGGCGCATGCGCATTGTTCCCCGGCCACAATGTATTGGTGGTAGATTTCGGTACATGCACAACCTACTCCATGCTGCTCGAAAAAACATTTGTGGGTGGTAGCATTTCACCGGGTCGCGCTATGCGATTCAAGGCATTGCATCATTTCACAGGAAAGCTGCCTCTGCTTGAACCAACGGCCGGAGAAAAACTTTTGCTGGGCACCTCCACAACCGGCTCAATACTTTCGGGTGTCGACCATTCGATTTTGCTCGAAACCGACGCGATGATTTCTGAATACAAGAGTCAATACAACAACCTCGAGGTGATCATCACGGGCGGCGATTATTCATTTTTTGAGAACTCCTTGAAAAGTGCGACTTTTGCCGAACCTCAATTAACTCAGATCGGCCTGCATGAAATTCTTCGCCAAAACATTCACTAAGCTTTTTTCGGCCGCTCTGTGCTTTCTTTTGGTTGAATCCGCCGTTGCGCAGTACAACACAAACTCCGTCTATTCACGGTTTGGACTTGGGCTGCGTGATAATTCCGGTAACGTGGTTCATTTCGGCATGGGTGGAATTACTTCACCTCTTTCCGATCCTATTAGCCTGAACCTCGCCAATCCGGCATCCTATTCTTTTTTGGAAGTAACGAATTTGCAGACAACCATCAAAGGCTCCAACACGCAGACACTAAGCGGCACATCCACCTCAAACCACTTCAATGGACAAGTGCATGAGTTAAGTATGGGGTTTAAAAAACCAAATACGAAATGGGCGCTGGCCTTTGGTATTACACCCTATAGCTCCGTCGATTATCGATTTTCATCCAAAGACAGCCTGAGCGATACGCTAACCGCAAGCTATAATTATTCAGGCCGTGGCGGCATCAACAAGGCTACAATAGGGTTTTCACGGCTGTTTCGATTCGGAGAAGGCAGCGCAGCCGACAGCGTGCAACGGCGTTTACACCAGGTTTCCATAGGGATAAATGGAAATTATCTGTTTGGCAACATCACGCGTGAAAACGTGGTTGCCTTTAGTCAATCTGAGCACTTCACTACGGTCGAAAACCTGAACCTCTGGGTCAAGGGCATTGTGTGGGAGGCAGGCCTGCAATACAAAGTCAATCTTACAACACGCCGCGATCCTCAAAACAGGGTGTTGGGTGGCTCAGCAATTCAGTTCGGTGTTACCTATTCCTTGAATACCCCGTTGTATGCAGAATACACAGATTTGCTGTATTCCATTCGCTTTGGCACCAATTCAGCCTACCGCGATACTGCTCGTTTCCTAGATGCATTGAATGGTCGACTCATTCTTCCTCAGAAAATTCAGGCGGGTGTAGCATATAAACTCTTCAATAAAAAGTGGGGCACTTTTGTGGTTGCGGGCGAATACAAAATTCAAGATTGGTCGAAGTATAGACTGGAGATGGATGAAGACGTCAATCTCGACAACGGCCTGAACGCTTCCTCAGGATGGGCTGCGGGAATTGAATACAAACCTACCACCGACGTTAGCAACAATTTTTTCAATCGCCTCTACTACAGGGCAGGCTATCGCAGTCTTCAATCTGAACTCACGATAAACAACACCCGTATCGATCAACAGGCGACAACGGCCGGTTTAACCATACCCATGATTCGCTCGCAGTCTAAACTTCATTTGGGCGTTGAATGGGGCACGCGTGGCACTAAGGATGCCGGACTTGTGCGAGAGGATTATCTCGGCTTCATGGTTGGCTTCTCGCTCTCGCCATCTGCTTTCGATCGTTGGTTCCGCCAAGTGAAATACGACTAATGACAACTGTTCGACTCGCAAGTTTTTTTATACTGATAATCTTGCTGACGGCTTGTCGCAACGATATTGAACAGGTGCGGGCAATCACCGACAAAAACACGCATCCCGTACAAACCAGCCATAACGCAGTCTATTCATTCTCGGAAAAAGGAAAAAAGCAAACGCGCTTAGAAGCAACCTTACTTGAACAATTCGAATTGGGCGGAGATGAAGACTACCTGCTGGCAAGCAACGGCTTTACCATGATATTCTTCGACGCAAACGAACAAGAAGACGCACGCATTTCAGCACGCAATGGCAAGTACGAAGAAAAAAAGAAAACCCTCACTGCGTGGGAATCGGTTGTGCTCATGAATAAGTCGGGGGAGAAACTGGAAACAGAAGAACTCATCTATCTGCAAGACAGTGCACGCATAGTGACCGACAAACCCGTTGTCATTACCCTTACGGGCGGAACAGTACTGCGAGGGCGCGGTCTCGAGAGCAACGACAGCTTCACACAATACCGCATCCTGCAGCCCACGGGCGATATCATGGTGGAAGAAAACACAGAGAATACAGATGGAAAAAACCAATAAAATCATTGAAAACTTCTGGCTCGTATTCACGATTGCCTCTTTCGTTTTCGCATGTTATTCAATCATCGCCTTTGAACCCTGGCGCACCGAAATCAATAAGTTTTTCATACCCGGTATTTCCTTTTTTTGGTGGATGTTTCGCAGAAAAATGCGTTTGCGCATTGAACGGAACAATGCGCCTCAATAAGACCTGCAAGGGCTCGCTTTCAATTTACTACCTTTGCTCGGTATTCTTCGGTTACCTAGGACATACCATTCCCTGATTAGCCGCCCTGCTTGATGGATTCATACTGGCCCTTAGTCATTTTTCTCTCCTTGTTGGCATCTGCTTTTTCCAGCGGAATGGAAATAGCGTTCATCACAGCCAATAAGCTAAAGATTGAACTCGACAAAAAGCAGGGAGTCTTTGCATCAAACATCATTGGGCATTTCATTAATAAACCAAAGCTGTTCATAGCAACGATGCTCATTGGTAACAATGCAGCCCTAGTTGTATACGGTCTCTACATGGGCGAAGTGATTGAGCATTCCATTGCTTATCAATTTCCGGCTTTTTCAATCGCTGTTGGCGATTTCGGAGTAGTGCTCACACAAACAATTCTTTCCACCATCATTGTGCTGGTATTCGCCGAGTTCATTCCGAAAGCGATTTTCAGCATCAACCCCAACCGATGGCTCAATATGATGGCTGTGCCTCTTGCCGTTTGGTATGGTGTGCTTTATGCTTTCGCCTGGATTATAACCGGCATATCCGATTTGTTCATACGTCTAGTGGTGCGCAAGGAAATAAAGGATGAAGAAGTAGAATTTGGTCGTATCGACCTCGATCACTACCTGGAACAAGCGACAGGCAATATCGATCAGAGCAAAGCCATCGACCATGAAATACAGATCTTCCAGAATGCCCTCGATTTTTCAAATCTCAAAGCCCGCGATTGCTTAGTGCCACGCAACGAGATAGTAGCAATTGACATTACGGACACCATCGACAATTTGAAAAAACGCTTTATCGATACCCGTTTGTCGAAAATACTGGTCTACCGTGAAAGCGTCGATCATATAATAGGCTACGTGCATTCGTATGAACTTTTCAAAAGGCCGGTTCACATCCAACACATTCTCCGACCTATTTCGATCATTCCGGAACCCATGCAAGCCTATGAAATTCTGGAGTTATTCATAAAACAGAAAAAACAGGTAGCTGTGGTGGTTGATGAGTTTGGCGGCACAGCTGGCATGATAACAATGGAAGACATTGTTGAAGAGATTTTCGGAGAAATAGAGGACGAACACGATAAAGAGGAGAATACCGAATTGCCGCATGCCGACGGATCATTCGATTTTTCTGCTCGTCTGGAAATTGACTATCTCAACAATAAGTACCAACTCCAACTTCCGGAAAACCAGGAAGCATATGATACGCTTGGTGGGCTAATACTTTACCTACGAGGCGATATTCCAGAAGAAATGGAAACCATCAATTGCGGGGTCTACACATTCACCCCTCTCAAGGTAAGTGAAACCCGCATTGAATTAGTGAAAATTACAGTTCAATCCTAGCTAGCATTTGCAAAACCACATCGTTATCAATTCATTTTCAACGAGTTTAGAAAACTGATTCCCTTTATAAATACTGAATGTCAATTATTTAAGGCCGCCCGATTGAAGTATGGTGTCTATTTACGATATTCGCAGCCCAAAATTTTAAGATTAACTGACTTATGGCAATGATTGAAAAAATCCGACAGCAGCGTGGTTTGTTGTTGGTAATGGTAGGTGTGGGTCTCCTCTCCTTCCTCATCCCTTACGACGCGGTGATGTCGCTTTTTGGCAATAACAATGCGGCAATTGGTGAAATAGACGGGCAATCTATCAGCGCTCAGGAATGGCAGCGTGCATTGCAAGACCGTGAGCCACTTTTCCAATATCAGGGAAATGAGCAAAGCTTGTCGAACGACACATGGAATCAACTCGTGGAAAACGTCATCTACCAAGATGAATATGATGCGTTGGGAATTGAAGTTTCCGATGAAGAATATGACGAGATTACCTTCGGTGAGTTGTTGTCGCCTTTCGTAAAGAGCACCATCTATGGTGGCAAAGACAGCACAGCTTTGAAAGAGCAGGTTCGCAAGAGCTTCGACGGTATGGACGCTAAAATGGCTGAAAACTGGAAGAAACTCATCAAGCAAAAGCGTCAAAAGGAAAAGTATGACATCATGCTTCGCAAAGCTGCATTCGCCAACAACGTTGACGCGAAATGGGCCTTCAAAGCAGCGAACGACAAAGTAAGTGTTGATTTCGTTGTAAAGACTTTTGCTGAAATTCCGGACAGCACCATTACCTGGACAGAAAGCGATGTGCGTGCATATTACAACAAGCACAAAAACGACCGCGAATACCGCCAGGAAACAAGCCGCTCAGTAAAGTACCTGAACTTCCCTGTACAAGCAACTTCGACCGACAGTTCTTCACTTCGCGAAAGCCTGGAACAATTGGCTGCAGAATTCAGAACTGCAAAAAGTGACTCTGCATTCGCTTCGAGCAACGCAGGAAATCCTGCCGAAGCATACGCAAATTATACAGATGGCATGCTTCCTTCCGACATTGAAGCGCGCATCAAAAACGACTCATTGGGCACTGTAATGGGTCCATTTGCCCACAACGGACGCATTTTGCTTGTTAAGTCAAGTAAGCGCGGCATCGACAACAACAGTGTTGAAGCGCGTCACATCCTCATCAAAGACAAAGCAACCGGAAAAACTAAATTGGACTCGCTGAAAACCGTAATCGGTAAGAGCAACAACTTCGCTGAAATGGCGAAGCAATATTCTGAAGACCCGGGCAGCGGCGCACAAGGCGGCGATTTGGGTAAATTCGGACGCGGTCAGATGGTGAAGCCATTTGAAGACGCCTGTTTCAACGGTCCTGTGGGTTCTTTGCAAATCGTAGAAAGCGATTTTGGTTGGCACTTGATTGAGGTAACCGGCAAAAACTTCCCATACACGAAGATTGCGCAAATTGATCGCGCTATCGAACCAAGCAGCAAGACAGTGAAGAGTGCCTATGCATTGGCGAAAGAATTCTCTCTCAACTGCGCCGACACGGCTTCATTCCGCATTGCAGCCGACACACTCAATGGTGGTACTAAACTCATCGACGGCAAGAACATCAAACCAAATGCTACTTCAGTAGCCAGCCTAACAGATGCAGGCGAATTGGTTGGATGGGCATATGGCGCTGAATTGGGCGAAGTTTCTCAACCTATGATGGTTGGCAAGGACTACATCATTGCGGCCCTCACAGAGGTGAAAGAAAAAGGTGTTCCTACATTCGAAAATGTATACGACGTAATGAAGGCTGAAACCATCAAAGAAAAGAAGGCAGAGAAATATGCAGCCATGATGAACGAAGGTTCATTGGCTGATATCGCAACACGTATCAGCAGCGATGTGAAGAAGGCCGAAAACGTTTCGATGCGCAATTCTAACCTTCCTTCAAGCGGTGTAAGCATGCCGGAAAACACTGTAATCGGAGCTTGCTTCGGCTTGAACACGGGCACCATGTCTAAAGCCATCGTTGGAAAAGGCGGTATCTACGTTATTCAGCGCAATGCCGACATTACCACTGCCGAATCAGTAGATAACTACCAGTCTGACATGGATCGCGCCTCTGCTACTTACCAGCAGAAAGCTGCAAACAGCGTATTCAACTCATTCAAAGAAGCTGCACAAGTTGAAGACAATCGTTACGAGCGTCGTTAATTCGTGCATACAGAATAGGAAAAGCCCGACGTTTGTCGGGCTTTTTTTGACCCTCACTTTCGATAAAAGGCCATCAATTGTTGATTGTTTCAAGCGAGCATCCACCGCGTTGAAACTACTCTGCAGATTACATTTGCTGCATGATTCAACAGCTTTCCCCCGAAGAAATAGTACGTCGAGAATCGCTCGATAAACTTCGTGCATTGGGCATCGACCCATTTCCTGCCGCCGCATTTCCAACAAACAGCACCGCGCAAGAAATTCTAGCCAATTACGAGGAGGGAAAATCGGTAACCATTGCCGGGCGTTTGCACAACATGCGCGATATGGGCAAAGCCAGTTTCGCGCAGTTACAAGACTCTACAGGAAAGATTCAGATATACATCAGCATCGATTCTATTTGTCCGGGCGACGACAAAACACTCTACAAAGAAGTAATTAAGCACCTCATTCACTTCGGCGATTTTGTTGGAGTAACCGGCAAACTATTTACAACTCGCATGGGTGAAATATCCGTGCATGTTGAATCATTCACTCTGCTTGCCAAATCGGTTAAGCCGTTGCCTGTGGTAAAGACAGATAAAGAAGGTGTTATACACGATGCCTTCACCGATCCTGAACTTCGTTACCGCATGCGATACGTAGATTTAGTGGTGAACGAAAAGGTGCGCGAAACGTTCATTGCACGTACGAAAATCGTGAACGCAATGCGTAACTTCTTCAATGCACAAGGCTACTTGGAGGTCGATACGCCAGTGCTTCAGGCAATACCGGGAGGTGCGTCTGCTCGTCCTTTTACTACACACCACAATGCGCTCGATGTGCCCATGTATTTGAGAATCGCGAACGAGCTCTACCTGAAGCGACTCATCGTGGGTGGGTTTGAAGGTGTTTACGAGTTCAGTCGCAACTTCCGAAATGAAGGTATGGACCGGACGCACAATCCGGAATTCACTGTAATGGAGATTTACGTGGCATACAAAGACTATTACTGGATGATGGACTTTACAGAAGCCATGATTCGCCATGTATGCAACGAGGCGCTCGGAACCTCCAGCGTTCAGTTTGCCGACCGGACCATCGATTTCGGGAAGCCTTTTCAGCGCATAACCATGACAGATGCCATCAAGCAATTTACAGGTTTCGACATAACTGCAAAGACAGAAGAAGAGCTCGCAGCATTCGCAAAAAGCATTGGAATTGAAGTCAACGGTGCGATGGGTAAAGGCAAGCTCATCGATGAAATTTTCGGAGCAAAGTGCGAAGGCAATTTCATTCAGCCCACCTTCATCATGGACTACCCTGTAGAGATGTCGCCGCTCTGCAAGCGTCATCGCAACAATCCGGAACTCACCGAGCGTTTCGAACTCATGATCAACGGCAAAGAAGTAGCGAATGCATACAGTGAGCTCAACGACCCTATCGATCAACGTCAACGATTCGAAGATCAATTGCAACTGCAAGAACGAGGCGATGATGAAGCTATGTTTATTGACCAAGACTTCTTGCGAGCGCTCGAATACGGCATGCCGCCTACATCGGGTATGGGTATTGGAGTTGATCGCTTGGTGATGTTTTTGACCAACAACGAGGCCATTCAGGAAGTACTCTTCTTCCCGCAGATGCGTCCCGAAAAGTTTCAGACAGGCCCTAACCCACAAGATTTTATCGCAATCGGAATTCCGGAAGAATGGGCAGAGCATGTCATTAAAGCCGGTTACGACACCGTAGAAAAATTGAAGAGCAGCAAACCGACTGCAGTACACCAGCAACTGAATGGTTATCGCAAGAAGAACAAACTAGAAATTCCGGCTGTTCAATTGGAAGAAGTTCAATCGTGGCTTGCGTGATTCACTGCACAACGCGCGGTTAAAAACATTCACTCCGTAAAAGATTACCTCCTTGGTAAGGCTGCATTTTTGTATGCAACCCATACTACCATGAAGAATATTTTGATTGCTACCATAGCAGGAACCATTTTGCTCAGCAGCTGTGTACCACAGCGCAAATTCGCTGAAATGGAAACAAAGAAGAACACCTGCGAAAAAGACCTAGAAGCTCAGAAAAAATCGAATGAGCTGCTAGAGGCCGGCAACAAAGATTTACAGAATAAAGTGAATGCGCAGGAAGAGCAGATAGCTGACTTATCGGCCGATACCACACAGTTTGGCAAGGAGTATCGCCAGCTCAAAACACAATACGATAAAATCAACGAGCTCAATGAAATTCTCTCGAAGAAAAGTAGCGAGCTACTCACACAAGCAACCGGTGAAAACAAAAAACTGGTTGAGGAGCTAAACCGCACACAAGAGTCGCTGCAGAAGAAGGAAGATATGCTGAAAGATCTTGAAAAAGACCTCAACGAAAAGCAAGCTGCCATTGATCTAACAACAGCTGAACTTGCCGAAAAACAGAAACGTCTGGCCGATCTTGAAAAACTGCTCGCCGACCAACAAGCAGCAAGTGAGGCATTGAAAAACAAAGTACAGGCAGCACTGCTCGGCTTCAAAGACAAGGGTCTAACGGTGAGTGAAAAGGACGGGAAAGTATATGTGAGTATGGAAGCTCAACTACTTTTTGCCACCGGCAGCACCGTGGTTGACCCTAAAGGGAAAAAGGCGCTGATCGATTTGGCGAAAGCTATTGAAAACGATACCGATATGGAGGTGATTGTAGAAGGACATACCGATACGGACAAGCTCAATGCTCCTGCCTACCCCAAAGACAACTGGGACCTCAGTGTATTACGCGCAACCGAAGTAGTAAAAATTATCTTGGGAAATAGCAGCGTAAAACCGCAAATTCTAACTGCGGCAGGTCGTGGTGAATTCTACCCCGTGGATGCTGACGATAAATCGAAGAACCGCCGAATTGAAATTATTCTGCAGCCGAAATTGGACGAACTGTACAAACTGATTGAGGGAGAACAACGCTAACGTATCAGTGTTACAAAGCCCTGCACTGTTTTTTCCTCGCTCAGCGCACCATCCTCTTCTACTATTTGATAGCGTATCGAGTAGGCATACACTTCAGAATCGACATATTCGTTTCCATCGCGGCGCTGACCGAGCCAGGGCTTAGAAAGATCGAAGCTTTCGTAGAACATTTCACCCATGCGGTTATACAACTGCAAATGATAACTGACGATGTTCACGCCAAACACAAACCAGACATCGTTGATTCCATCGCCATCCGGTGTAAATGAGTTCGGCACATACAGGGCCTCAATACACTCCTGACGCACCGTTGTTTCAAACTCAGAAACACAACCCTTATCGGTGGTTATGCTTACCGAATAGTCGCCTGGTGCTTGAAGAATGAGGATACGCGAAAGGGAGTCGTTGTTCCAAACATAGAACGAACCTGGATTCTCGGCATCCAGGAAAAAGGATTCATTGCTCGCTTCAAAGCAAAACTCATACTCAGGCAAGAATGGCTGCACGGGCAATGGATTAAAGTCAATCGCCACTGTATCTCTTGA
>JBILIX010000311.1:0-3245 GCA_044368835.1 Flavobacteriales bacterium
TTCCGCATGCGCTGTAAAGTCGTGCAACCGCTCGGTGAGGTTATACCCTCGGGCTATCACCTGGCCCTTGCACACAATGACGCAGCCGATGGGCACCTCGTCGGCATCGTATGCGTTCATGGCTTCACGCATCGCCATGCGCATATACTTCTCATCGATTTCGGGGGTAACTTCTTCCAAGGCTCCGTTATTGGGGGCAAGATACGTGTACTTTGCGGCGCTTTTTAGAGCAATGCAGTCGCAATCATCACATCGGATTCTTGTTGCCCCACTCGACTGGGGACTTGGACACGCCACGCGTTGTGTGCCGCTCATTGACCGGTGGCTCGAAGCTGGTCATGAGGTTGTTCTTGCATCGAATGGCAGAAGTGCTGCTTGGCTTGCTGCACGGTATCCGCAGCTAGAGTTGCTCACCGACATCCCCGACTATGCCGTTACGTATCCAACACACGGCCCAATTACTCCTCATCTGGTTAAGCAGCTGTTGAGATTGCGCAGGGTTGTGCGTGCCGAACATCGTTGGTTGGAACGTATCGTTGAAGAGAAGAACATCCATCAAGTGTGCAGCGACAATCGCTATGGGCTTTATCACGACCGTGTGCCTTGTACACTCATTACTCACCAATTGTACCTTCGAGTGCCCGGGCCGTTTCGATGGATTGTCGGGAAATGGCTGAATGCCTATCTCAAGCGATTTAGAGCACTTTGGGTGCCCGATTACGAGCGCGGATCCAACCTGAGCGGCTTGCTTTCGCACGGAGGAATGTGGGACAAGAAGGCCCTATTCATCGGTCCGCTTTCCCGTTTTCATTCAACTATTAAAACCGATGAAAAATCATATCGCGTAGTAGCCATCGTTTCAGGACCTGAACCCACGCGCACTCGTTTTGAGAATCAGCTTCGAAACGTGTTACCTCAACTTGAGTGTACTGCCCTTCTTGTGTTGGGCAAACCTGAAGAACCAACTCAGGAGCAAAATGGTATGGTTCACATTGTGAATGACCTTCCCGACTCCAAGCTAGCTGCTGCCCTCAAGGGTGCACAACTCGTGGTATGCAGGTCGGGGTATAGCACACTCATGGATTTGCACAACCTTGACGTGCAGGCCTTGTTGGTGCCAACGCCCGGTCAATCGGAGCAACAATACCTCGCAAAGCATCATGCGCAGCAAGGCACACACCATCGGTTGGATCAGCACAAGTTGAACCTGACCACTCTCAAGGCAGCGCTCAAGCAATAGCCTATACACCTACTTTTGCCCCTATGGCGAAGGTATTATTCATTGAAAGTGTTCACGAAGTATTGCACCGGCGACTTGAAGCAGCGGGCTATGCATGCGATTGTCGTTATGAAGCCACACGCGAAGAGCTGTTGGCTATGGCGCCCGAATACGTCGGTGTGGTAGTGCGATCACGCGTTAAGATTGACAAAGCGTTTATCGATGCAGCGACCAACCTTCGTTTCATAGCACGCAGTGGCAGCGGCTTGGAAAACATCGACGTTGCCTATGCGGAGAGCAAAGGCATTGCTGTGTACAATTCGCCTGAAGGCAACCGCGATGCTGTAGGTGAACACGCGGTGGGTATGTTGCTTATGTTGATGAACAATCTGCGACAGGCCGATGCCGATGTGCGCGCCGGGCGTTGGCCACGGGAAGAGAACCGCGGCTATGAAATAGCGGGCAAGACCGTTGGTATAATTGGATATGGATTGATGGGAAGTTCATTTGCAAAGAAGCTTTCAGGCTTCGGTGCACGAGTGATTGCCCACGACAAGTATAAGAGTCAGTTTAGTGACGAATGGGCTCTTCCCGTTTCCTTGGAAGAACTTCAAGCAGAGGCCGACATTGTAAGTTTGCACTTGCCGCTCAACGACGAAACGCATTATTATGCTGATGCCCAATTTTTCAACTCGTTTGCAAAGCCCATTTATTTCATCAACACCGCACGCGGCAAGAACACAGATACTACTGCGCTGGTCGAAGCGCTAAAAAATGGTCTGGTTCGCGGAGCCTGTCTCGATGTCATCGAATATGAAAAAGCCTCGCTCGAAGGTCTGGAAAAGGATCCATCGCTCACGCCCATGCGCGATCTCATTGCCATGCCGAACGTAGTCCTCACCCCGCACATAGCCGGTTGGACACACGAGTCGTATGAGAAGCTGAGCAGTGTGCTGGCGGATAAGATTCTTGGCGAGGATTAGAGGAGTATGGGATTGTAGGATTATAGGGGGGCGCCGACCACTCATTCTCATTTTGTTTCTGTTACTGATTCTAAAAATTTCCACAAAGAGAAACACAAGCAGAAACAGAATGAGGGCGCCGACTACTCATTCTCATTGTGTTTCTGATTCTGATTCTAAAAATTTCAGAAAGAGAAGCAGAAGCAGAAGCAGAATGAGAATACCCGCCAATCGCATCCAGTCCCCAATCCTCGACCCTCCTTGTTTAACCCTCATCCTCACTTTCTTCGCCACATCATGCCTCAAGCAAAGCAACCTATCAACCTCGTCTGGATGAAGCGTGATCTACGCACGCAGGATCATGAGCCGCTCATGCTGGCCGAGAAGGCGGGTCTGCCCTATTTCATTGTTTTTTGCTTCGAACCTTCGCTCATGGCGCATCCCGATACAAGCGATCGCCACTTGATTTTTCAATACCATTCCATTTTGCAGATGAATGCAAAACTGGGTCAATTCAACAAAGCGGTTCAGATTTGCTACGGAGATGCGCCAGAGGTATTTCATCACCTCGCTGAGCATTTCACCATTCAACAGTTGTTTAGCTATCAGGAAAGCGGAACGCAACTCAGCTGGGAGCGAGATAAGGCAATTGCCGCGTTTTGTGAACGCGAGAACATACGCTGGATAGAGTGCCAGCGCGATGGTATCTTAAGAGGCATCAGCAACCGCGAAGGATGGGACAAGAAATGGTTTCAGTTCATGCATGCTCCCCATGTCGAGAATTGCTATGCAAAGCAGGAAAGCATTCAGTGGGAACATCCCTTTTTATTGCCTGATGAGCTCGTTGAAAACCTTAAGCACTATCCTAGTGAATGGCAGCCACCGGGTGAAGACAATGCATGGCGTTACCTGCGGAATTTCATGGAGGAACGTGGCGTCAACTACAACAAGCATATTTCAAAACCACTCGAAAGCAGGCTGAGCTGCGGTCGCGTATCGCCTTACCTAGCTTGGGGCAACCTGAGTGTTCGTCAAACCTATCGATACGTCATTCAGCACCCACG
>JBILIX010000312.1:0-3240 GCA_044368835.1 Flavobacteriales bacterium
TTACTCAATTTCTTTCGCCACTCGCCACTCGCCACTCGCCACTCGCCACTCGCCACTCGCCACTCGCCACTCGCCACTCGCCACTCGCCACTCGCCACTAAACAAAAAAACCGGCCCCATTCGGAATCCGGTCTTGTTTATCAGTTTAAGCGCAACGGGGTCGCATCACAACCCGCGGTATCGTAGTTCAATTCAGGCAATGATAGAAAGTGGGATACCCCCAATCATTCTCGCTCAACTGAATGGCTTCAAACCTCTTGATGTTGATGCGAATCTTGCATCGACGATCATTTGAGTATGGTTTTTTTTTCATAGGTGAAGAAAAATAAAGTTAGGTCGAGTGGTTTAACGCGACCGCTCCTTAAAAGGTTTCACCTGTAGTAGAATTAAAACGAAAAAGCCCTTTTCTAATGGGCGGCAAAAAGACTGTCTGCCAATTGAACCGATGCACGAAATGCATCATCATTCAGTCCGAGCTCAACGCCTGTGTGTTGCAAATGACCAATCATCATCTCCGTCGGCATATTACCCGTGAGCTTGTCCGTCGCCATGGGGCAGCCGCCCCATCCTTTGATAGCTCCATCAAATCGTTTGCACCCGGCTTGCAAGGCAGCCTCTAATTTTTCGATGCAACGATCGGGTGTAGTATGCAAATGAGCGCCGAACTCAACCTGGGGCAAGGATGGAATGAGCGCATTGAACAAGGCGCTGATGGTATCTGGCGTGCCTACTCCAATCGTATCGCTGAGTGCCAATATGCGCACGTCAAATTCCCTATAAAGACGCTCACACCATTGCACAGCCAACTCCGGACTCCATGCATCGCCATACGGATTTCCGAATCCCATCGATACGTATACCACCAACTCTTTATGGTTCTTAGCGCAGATATCAGCCAACTCTCCTACCCGACCCAACGATTCTTCTATTCCTGCATTGGTATTTCGCTGTTGGAATGTTTCCGAAATAGAAAATGGATAACCCAAATACTGAATCTCACCAAACTCCGCGGCATCTTGCGCTCCGCGGGCATTGGCCACTATGGCCAACAACTTCGATTTAGACCCGTCGAGTTCTAGCCCCGATAACACCTCTGCTGTATCGCGCATTTGAGGTATGGCCTTCGGCGATACAAAACTGCCAAAATCAATTGTATCGAATCCTACACGCAACAACTGATTGATGTAGCTAACCTTTGCATCGGTCGGAATCCATTCACTGATTCCCTGCATGGCATCGCGCGGACATTCGATAATCTTGAGGTCGTTCATGGTTTCAAAAGTAATACTGAAGATTACAAAGTACGGATGACGAATTAAGGATAAGCCGTGGGCTGTTTTGCGGTATATGGAAAGAACACCCTTAATTCGCAAGTCCGCTTCTCCATTCGCACATCGCACATCGCACATCGCACATCGCACTTCGCACTTCGCACATCGCACTTCGCACATCGCACATCGCACTTCGCACTTCGCACATCGCACATCGCACCTAGTCCTTCGCCCCTCGCCACGTCCTCCGATACTCCCCATCCGCGTCATACTGCTTCGCCTGCTTGGGCACATCAAAGTAGCGATTGCCTCGAGGGTCGTTGCCAACACCCGCCAAATAGGCCCAATTACCCCAATTGCTGGCTACGTCATAATCAATCAACTGCTCTTCAAAATAGGCTGCGCCTCGGCGCCAGTCCAGTTGCAAATCATTGCATAAATAACTCGCAACTATCTGCCTGCCGCGATTACTCATAAAACCGGTTGCGCGCAACTCATTCATATTGGCATCCACAAAATCGAAACCCGTCGTGCCGTTCACCCATCGTTCCAAAGCCTTCATATCATCCATCGTTTTCGGTGGTCTTTGCTGTATGCCTCCCTTCTGGAAAAATTTGGACTTATGCTTCTTCATCGCAAAACGAAAATAGTCGCGCCAGATCAACTCGAAAATCAACCAATAGGTGGAATCGTTAGCGCCATGGATGCTTTCGTAATCCTTCACCATAAAATAGATCGTGCGCGGGGAAATGCATCCCATGGCCAGCCAAGGAGAAAACTTCGATGAATAATCGGCCCCCAACAATCCGTTGCGTGTTTCCTTGTATTTCGACAAACAACCGGAATCGAGCAGGTAATGCTGCGCTCGTTTCAACGCCTCCTGCTCTCCACCGCGAAACTGCATCACCGCTCGGTCATCGAACAGCGGCAACTCAACCTGCAGACTTTTCAGGTCCGGTATTCGTGTTGCCTTCAAATCGGGCGTTGGAATTGCAACGGGTGTTGCAAACTCCTTCCGAATCTGAGCGTCACGCTCGGCTCGTTTACGAAAGTCAGTAAACACTTCAGGTATATCCCGCACACTGAATGGCAAATCATCGGGGTGATACAATGTCGATGTACTGGTAACCGTCCACTCAATCTGCATCTTGTTCAATGCCTGAGCCACTGCGACCTGCGAACCCAATTCATAACTACCAACCTCCTTCTTGGCAAAAACCTCCGACACACCGTATTCTGAAGCAATTTTAGGGATAACGTCTTCCGCTCTTCCCACCACCACTTGCAGGTGGACATTCAATGCTAGCAGCGATTGCTGCAAATCAGCCAATGACTCCAACAAAAACTGAAGCCGCCTCGCTCCCATGCGCTTAAACCCGAACTGCTCCTGCTGCATCGATTCCCAATCAAAACAATAAACTGGAACTATCAATTCGTGTCGCTGAAGCGCCTCATGCAACAGCGCATTGTCTCTCAATCTCAAATCTGTGGTAAACCACACCAATGCAACTCCCTTCTTCATAAAATAGAAACAGCCAATGGAGGTTGAATGTTCGAAACTACTTTTGCAAACCATGTCGCAAGAACCAGCCAATACGATTGTAGCCTCCAACTTGGAAGAAATGCAAACTGCCGCAGAAACGTTTCTGTCGGCATTCCCGCAGGGGGCGCACGTTGCTGTTTATGGAGAAATGGGGGCTGGGAAGACTACGTTCATTCAATGCATTTGCCATGCATTTGGGCTGCAATTCGCCGGAAGTCCAACGTTTTCTTTGGTGAACGAGTACACCCTATCGGATGGAAAGAAACTGTATCACTTCGACTTGTACCGGTTGAACAGCGTGGAAGAATTGCGCGCAATCGGATTCGAGGAATACCTCGATGCAGGACACTACATTTTCATTGAATGGCCGCAAATCGCTGCCGGTTATACCAACGAGATGAAAAGGTTGACCATTACTGACAACCT
>JBILIX010000042.1:0-10765 GCA_044368835.1 Flavobacteriales bacterium
GAAGAACTTCAAGCAATTCCCGGTAGGTCTGAGAGGCATGAACCACAAACGAGTTCGCCTCCTTCAGCGCCCTGCGTGTGAGCATACGGTCGATAAAGCTGTGTTCCTTTTGAATCACGAAATGAACATCAAAAACGACATGAACTCCGGCCTTTCGCAAACGCTTGGCCATAGCAGCCATGGGCAATCCCTGAAGTGCAATGCTCCATTGAAAAACCACCATGTCAGGTTTGCGTGATCGGATATACTTTACAGTTTCTAACCAGGAAAGTGGATTATTATAGTTGGTCAAATAAGTGACCATTACCTTGCTATCCTTCAGCAAATCGACCTTACTCTGCAAATCGCGAAACTGGCGCGGAATGATACCAGGATATTGTTGTGTCCAGGAAACGATCTCTACTTCTACTTCCGGAAGCTTCTCGAACGCAAGTGCCAACGAAGTGTTGAAGTTCTGAATGCCCCCTTTAAACATAGGGCCCGGACCAAAACAGATGATGCGCTTCACAGGAATACTTATTTTTAATTAGACGCTTTCGCCACCGCCGCCTCGTAAACACGGCGCATGCCCTCTTCGATACTGATCTTGGCCTTCCAGCCCAGTCGCTGTTCTACGAAACTCATGTCGCAGTAGCGTGAGTGCACTCCAACGGGCTTGTCGAGCAAGGGTTTGATAGTAGGCTCATAGCCGGCTATCTTGCAGAAGACGCGAATAATCTCGTTGAACGAGGTGAGTCTTCCCATTCCAATGTTGATGGCTGTGCCATCGTGAATGTGATCCATTGCAAGCAAAATGCAGTCGATCACGTCATCGATGTGTACAAAATCGCGTCCTTGGTTACCACTGCCCCACACTTCAAACGGATCTTCCTTTTTCGCTGCGCGGGCTGCAATGGCAGGAACAGGATAACTCAGATCTTGGTCTTCGCCGTAGCCGCTGAACGGGCGAATGCACGTTACCTTGAGACCGTAATGCGAGGCCGCAATTTTCGCCAGGTATTCACCGGTGAGCTTGCTCCAACCATAGGTCATGTCGGGCTCACCCATTTTCTTGAAGTTGATGTCCGACTCTTTCAATGCGATAGCTCCATCAACCGTTTGAAGGTCGACCGGATAGGCCGCCGAAGAACTCGGATACATCATACGATCGGGCAAGTAGCGACATGCCCAATAGAACATGTGTGCATCGATAGCCAAATCGAGCGCAACTGCCATCGGATCGCCGTCTATTTTGCTGCGTCCACCCACAATAGCAGCGAAGTGAAAGACATCATTGATGCGGGCCACGTCGAAGTTGTATCGTGTTTTAAAGTAATCGCTGTCGGAAGCAAAACCGAGCATCACGTGCAATACATCGGCCTTGATGAAAAGCAAACGATTGTCGTACACAACGAAACCATCACCTTCCGCGGTTTTCGCCGCTTTCAACCAAGTATCGGGGTGTGTACCCACAGACAAATCATCGATGAAGATGATCTGTGCATCGGTAGTCGCTTGCAGGCGCTTCACCATGTTGCGGCCAACAAAGCCACAGCCACCGGTGATGAGATGGGTTTTGCGAATCATAGGGCAAATATAGGGGCGATGGGCGAAGGGCGAAGGAAGATGCTACCTATACCTCGCACCTCGCACTTCGCCCTTAGCCCTTACCTTTGCCCCATGTCATTCACCCTCATCGACACCCACACCCACCTCTACCTCGACGCATTCAACGACGACCGCGAAGCCATGATTCGACGGGCGCTGGAAGCCGGGGTGAAGCAGTTGTTACTGCCCAATATCGACCTTGAAAGCGTGGCTGGCATGCATGCACTTTGCGACGCCTACCCTACTGTGTGTTTCCCGATGATGGGGCTTCACCCATGCGATGTGAAGGATGGGTTTGAAGAGGTGCTCAGCGTTATGCGCGAAAAATTCGCTCAGCGAAACTATGTAGCCGTTGGAGAAATCGGTATCGATCTGTATTGGGACAAGACCACCTTGCCCGTTCAAATACAAGCCTTCGAAATGCAGATTCAATGGGCAAAGGAGCTAGAATTGCCTATTGTCATTCATGCGCGCGACTCGTTCAATGAAATCTTTGAGGTAATGGACCGTTTGCACGATGAAAGACTGCGAGGTGTGTTTCATTGCTTTACCGGCAATGCTGAACAGGCGCAAAAAATTCTTGGCTACGGCAACTTTCTAATGGGCATTGGCGGTGTGCTCACCTATGAGAAAAGTGGATTGGCTGAGGTGGTGAAAGCCATACCATTGGAAAAGCTCATAGTAGAAACAGACTCACCTTTCTTAACGCCCAAGCCATACAGAGGTAAGCGAAACGAAAGTGCCTATGTGAAGTTTGTAGCCGAGAAGTTGGCAGAGGTAAAGCAAACTGATTTGGCTTCCATCGCCACACAAACCAGTCAAAATGCAAGGAAGATGTTTAATCTGCCTGAACCCTCATCAAATTAGAATCACCCTTCTCATCTTTGAGCCATGAATTCGAAGCAAAATATTTTGCTCATCTACACCGGCGGAACCATTGGCATGATGGAAGACCCCGACACCGGCAGTTTGATCCCCTTCGACTTTGCTCAGTTGCGCTTGCATGTACCCGAGCTGAGACGTTTCGACTGCAACATCGAAATCGTATCGTTTGACGAACCCATCGACTCCTCTGACGTGAACATCGAGTCATGGCAGCGCATGGCGCAAATGGTAGAAGTGAATTACAATCATTACGATGGCTTCGTTATTCTCCATGGCACGGACACCATGGCCTTCAGCGCATCGGCCTTAAGCTTCATGCTTCAGAACCTAGCGAAACCTGTCATCTTTACGGGATCACAATTGCCAATCGGACAGATACGCACCGATGGCAAGGAGAACCTGATTACCTCGATTGAAATTGCGACAGCCACGGAAAACGGACAACCGATTATTCAGGAAGTATGCGTATTGTTTCAATCGAAACTCTTTCGAGGTAATCGCACGCACAAGTACAGCACCGAGAACTTTGACGCATTCGAAAGCGCCAACTTGCCGACACTAGCCGAAATCGGCATACACATACACTATCGCCACGACTTACTATTGCGCCCGAAAGGTCCACTCATCGTTCGCAAAGCGTTCGATGACCGTGTAGCCATTTTGAAAATATTCCCCGGCATGTCTAAAATTCTCGTGGAAGGAATGCTTAGCATCGAAGGAATGCGCGCAGTGGTATTGGAGACATTCGGAGCCGGCAACGGTCCGACGGAGTCCTGGTTTTTGGATGCTCTTCGCGAAGCAACAGCACGAGGTATTATTATATTGAATGTAACCCAATGCAACAAAGGCATGGTCGAGCAAGGCCTATACGAAACCAGTAGCTCATTCGAAGAAATCGGCATTATCAGCGGAGGCGACATGACCACTGAGGCAGCTCTTGTAAAATTGATGTATCTGCTCGGACTAAATTACAATGCCACAGACATGAGGAGAATCCTGCTTGAGTCGATTAGCGGCGAGAGAATGAGTGGCGAGTAGCGAGGGGCGAAGGACGAGGGGCGAGTGGCGAGTGGCGAGTGGCGAATGTAGAATGAAGAAAAGAGAATGACTGCAGCAAGAAAGCATACCTTACACCTTATACCTTACACCTTATACCTAACACCTATTACCTGTTACCTATTAAGCAGTCCCCACAAATGACCAAGCTCCTCGTCATACGATTCAGTTCCATCGGCGATTTAGTGCTGACCACTCCCGTGCTGCGCGCCATTAAGCAGCAAGCAGAGGGAGAAGTTGAATTGCATGTACTGACGAAAAAGCAATACGCCATGGTGTTGGATGGTAATCCGCATGTGAAGCGCATTCACATCATCGACAATACCGTTCAGGATGTGCTGCCTGAATTGATCAACGAGAATTTCGACTATGTGATCGATTTACACAGCAACATCCGATCGCGTGTGGTGAAGAGCAAACTCAGATGCCCAAACTTCACCTTCAAGAAGTATAATATTGAAAAATGGCTATGGGTGAATTTTGGCATCAACCGAATGCCACAAAAGCATATCGTTGAGCGCTATCTCGACACTCTACAAGCATTTGGAGTATCGCCCGACGAGAAAGGACTCGAATATTATATTCCCGAAAAAGCTAAGATCCAAAAAATCGACCTACCTGAAGTGATGAAATCTCCCTTCATTGCCTTTGCCATTGGCGCAGCGCATGAAGGAAAAAAGATGAGCCGTGCGCACATCATTGAAGTTTGCCGCTCCATCCAACACCCCTTGGTTCTGATTGGAGGCACTGAAGACCGTGAACTTGGAAGCGCTATTGAATCTGAATGCGGAAACACCGTTTATAATAGTTGCGGGCAGTGGACGTTGCATCAAAGTGCTGACGCTGTGAGCAAAGCGGAGATTGTAATAGCAGGCGACACAGGCATGATGCATATCGCTTCAGCATTCAAGAAAAAGATAATCTCGTTATGGGGATGCACCAAGCCCGGACTAGGCATGTATCCGTATTTACCCGACCCGTCGAGTATTATACTCGAACCCTTGGAAAGCGTTTCTTTCAAACCGCTATCTCGCCCGTGCTCGAAGCTTGGCAATCGTTGCAAACACGGCATGAACAACCGTTGCATTGACCACATCACCACCGCACAAGTAGTAGATGCTATTGAAACGCTTTGGGCTCCACAAACAACGCCTTCAGCTCAGTAGCTTCATCGGGCTTCATTTTTCCGGCAAGAATCAATTTGAGTTGACGACGACGCAGAGCGCCATCGTAGCGGCGTTTTTCCTCATCTGTTTCCGGAACAAGCTCAGGAACGGGGATAGCACTGCCAATCTGATCAACCGCTACAAACGTGTAGTTCGCCTCGTTGCACTTCTTGCGCTCACCTGTTTGTGCATGCTCCACGAATACTTCCATGTAGACTTCCATGGAAGAGTTGAATGAACGAGAAACCTTCGCCTCAATGGTTACGATATCTCCAAGCTTGATGGGATGCTGAAACGACACATTATTCACCGCAGCGGTAACCACAATGCGGCGGCAATGACGATGCGCTGAAATAGCCGAAATAACGTCCATCCAGTTGAGCAACTGCCCCCCCATCAAATTACCCAATGTATTGGTGTTTTCAGGCAGTACCAAATGCGTGGCGGTGGCCAGTGTTTCGCGTGCGAAGACTTGATGCTTGTTCATGACGCGAAGATAAGGGGTAAAGGATAAGGGGTAAGGGGTAAGGGGTAAGGGATAATGGATTAGATTCGGCACATCAACAGATGCAATTGTTATGAAACCTTCACTCCTATTTGCCCTGATACTTCTTCTCGCCCTAACCGGATGTAAAGAAACACCGAAAATAAATTCGAATTCAGCCGATAACCTATCGACATACTTCACTTACAACGACTCCATCGAAGGTGGCGGTGTGCGCATGATTCCTATTGAAACACCCGTTGGTACGTTCAACGTGTGGACCAAGCGCTTTGGAAACAATCCACGCATCAAGGTATTGCTGCTGCATGGTGGGCCTGCCATGACACACGAATACATGGAGTGTTTTGAAACCTTCTTCTTGCGCGAAGGATTCGAGTTTTACGAATACGATCAACTCGGTTCGTATTACAGCGACCAACCTACTGATAGCAGCTTGTGGACGACAGAGCGCTTCGTGGATGAAGTAGAACAAGTGCGACAAGCAATTGGCGCCGACAGCACGAACTTTTTTGTGCTGGGTAATTCGTGGGGAGGCATACTCGCTATGGAATACGCGCTGAAATATCAGCAACATCTAAAGGGAATGATAGTCGCCAACATGGTAGCAAGCGCGCCGGAATACGGCAGGTATGCCGATGAGGTATTGGCTAAGCAAATGGATCCGGCTGTATTGGCTGAAATCCGCGACATCGAAACACGAAAAGACTTTGCCAATCCACGCTTCATGGAGTTGTTGCAAGAACATTATTACAACCATCACATCTGCCGCTTACAACCCTGGCCCGAGCCCTGCACACGTTCGTTCAAGCATGGCAACAATGCGATTTACACGCTGATGCAAGGCCCTAGCGAGTTTGGTATCAGCGGAAGGCTGGAAACCTGGGACATCAAAGATCGCTTGAAAGAAATACGCATTCCAACCCTCATGGTTGGAGCCAAGCACGACACGATGGATCCTGCAGCCATGGAAGCACAGAGCAAAGAAGTGCTGCGCGGACAATTCTTATACTGTCCCAACGGAAGTCACCTGTCCATGTGGGACGACCAAGAGGTGTTTATGAGCGGGGTTGTGCGGTTTATTCGCGAGGTTGATGGGGCGGGGAGAAGGGGTAAGGGGTAAGGGGTAAAGGAGAATGGAGAATGGAATCGCTGTTGTGCAATCATTCTGTTTCTGTTTCTGTTTCTAAAAAAATTTCAAGCTGCTAATTGACAAGCCCACGAATTCATTCGTGGGTTTTCTATTCTGCCACGGCTGAGGCCGTGGACTAAGAGAAACCAACGAGAATTCAGGGGTAGAGCTGACTTAAGTGTTGGTTCTGACTATCTATTTACTAGAATGCATCAACAATTTGAAAACCTAATTTTAACGCACGTTTAAAAGCGTTTGGACTCATTAATCGCAATTTTACGATGAATGAAAAAGAACGTAATTTTCTTGCTAACTACCCTTTGTTGTTTGCTTTGCTGTGCAACCACCATGCGAGGACAAACCGTTTGGGGTGTATTTCCCACAATAGATGCATCTATTGGGTTGAACGAAAAAAACAATATAGGACTCTATCATTTTGCCGCCGTCCCCTTGCAGAGCATTCAAGGTGACGTTGGAGCAGGAGTTTTACTCTACTACGCGGAGCAGTCTTTCAACCATTCACTAACTGACAAAACCACCCTTTCGGGGGCGTATGTTTACCAAGCTGAAAATCCGGGGACGGATGCCGTAGTGCATGAGCAACGGGGCCACGCGCAGTTGAAACAATCGTTCAATCTCGGATCCAATGAGGTGCAGCTCCGTCTGCGTTCCGACAATCGATTTATTCGAACCAGTTTCAATGATGAATTTCATTTTCAGCACCGCGCGCGTCTTCTTGCCGGGTGGAGTCGCACATTCAACAAATGGAAAATATACGCTTACGAAGAAGCCTTCTTCAATACGCCCTCATCCGCTCGACCATACTACGCGGAGAACTGGGCCGCACTTCAATTCAACCGATCTATAAGTAATCGTTCAAGCATCGAGTTTGGCCCTCTCTATATTACCTGGAAAACCGGTCCATCCGCTTGGTTTCATCAGCTCTATGGTCAATTCACCTACGTGGTTAAGCTGCGATAAGACTTTTTGGTAATAAGAGTAAAATCACCAGAGTCCATTCTTCCCAAGCACTGACAAGTGCTACCTTCGGAACCTAACAATTACTCATGAAAATCTTAAAATACATCGGACTTGGCTTGGCTGCGATTGTAGCCTTGGCCTTGATTACAGGCTTATTCCTTCCCAAGGAATACGCGTTATCGCGCACCGTGACCATTCAGCGAAGCAATGCCGACGTATACAACTACGTGAAGTATTTGAAAAATCAGTCCCAATACAGCGTGTGGGCAAAGATGGATCCCAATCAAATCACCACCTACACCGGCGAGGACGGACAGGTTGGTTTTACCTCAGCTTGGAATAGTCAAGTCGACTCGGTAGGCGCAGGCGCGCAAACCATCGTTGCCATGAACGAAGGAACAAGCATCGACTATGAAATCATCTTCACTGAGCCGTTTGAGTCGACCATGCAAACCTCCATGCTGTTTGCTCCCGTTGACAGCAGCTCAACCAAAGTAACCTGGAATTTCAGAGGTGACATGAATTACCCGTTCAATGTAATGTTGCTCGTTTACGACATGGAAAAATCACTTGGTAAGGATTTGCAACAAGGGCTGAATAATTTGAAAGAACTCATGGAAAAAGAATCAGCTTCATCATCGGCTAAAAAGCTTCCTTATTGGCAGTGGTCGGAAGATGGCTGGCGCTGGACGCAGGTGCGGCTCAAGGGAGAAGGATGCTGAGAAGTGGCGAATGGCGAGTGGCGAGTGGCGAATGACGCTGAAGTGTGCACTTCGTAGCATTCGCCAATCGCCATTCGTCATTACCTTTGGTTGTATCATTTGATACTATCATGACGCCTCCCTACTCCATCACTCCAGAAATTCTCAGACTTGTAGAATCGATCACATTAAAGCTCGGCGAAATCAACGCGCGCTACTTGAGCAAGCCCGCGCCACAACTGCGTAAAGAAAACCGCATACGTACCATACATGCGTCGTTGGGTATTGAGGGAAACTCCCTCCGATTGGATCAAATTACCGCGTTACTCAACGGGAAAAAAGTTATCGGTCGACAGCGCGATATACTGGAAGTTCACAATGCCATTGCCGCCTACGAGCAACTTGAATCATTCAATCCGTTTTCATCGAAATCTTTTCTGACCGCTCATGGTATTCTCATGCACGACTTGGTATCAGATGCCGGTAAATGGCGTCGTGCATCCGTGGGTATCATGCATGGAGGCAAAGTAGCACATATTGCACCACCTGCTTCAAACGTGCAGGGTCTCATGCGCGAATTGTTTGATTATACCCGCAAGGCCCCCGACAGTATGCTTATCAAGAGTTGTGTGTTTCATTACGAATTGGAATTCATACATCCCTTTATGGATGGCAACGGACGCATGGGCCGTTTGTGGCAGACGCTTTTGTTGAGCAAGCATCATCCGGTTTTCTCTTCCCTGCCCTTCGAGACGATCATACGCGACACACAACAGGACTATTATAATGCCTTAGCTGCGAGTGATAAGTTAGGACAATCCACCCCCTTCATCTTTTACATGCTTGAAGTTATTGATGAATCGTTGAATGGTCTTGCCAACAGCTCCGCTCCGATACTAAAGGAAAGCGATCGCGTCGCTTATTTCTTGAGTCACCACGGCGGTGCCCGAGCGGAGTCGAGGGCAGCGGAGTCGAGGGCAGGCTTCACCCGGAAAGACTACCTGCACGTCTTCAAAACACTTTCAACCGCGACGGCGAGTAGAGATTTGAATGCGGCGGTGAAAGGTGGGGTGATTAAAAAAATTGGCAGTGTGAATCAGACGAGGTATGAGGTATTGCTAGACATCGACTTCAAACAAATCGAAAAAGCCATCGACGACAAACGCAAACGGCGAAGCGCTAAATAGATTATCGAGAATTCCAGACGCGCAGCAGCGCGTCGCTACCCGGATTTTCGAGAAACTCGTCACTCGCCATTCGCCATTCGCTCAACGGCATCTTTCGCCAACGGTCCCCATTCATTGTTCGACCACCGGCAAACAGGCTTTCCATCGCGTACCAACACATACGCGGGAAAATGTCCGCCGGCTTGTGTAGCGAGCATATCCATATCGGTGGCCATTACCACTTCAAGGGCATCGTTCGCTTCTTGCTCATACGGTTCAAGCCACGTGCTGTCGGCTGTGCATACCACCATGCGCATGGCCATATTCGGGTTGCGCTCATGCAAGGCCTTCATTTCCGATACTGCTCGTTTGCAATACGGACAGTCGGCAATGGCTATAACCACCAAGTTGGCTTCTGAATAATCGGGCATGGGCACAAAAGCCGACATATCATGCGAAAGATCCCATACCATGTCTTCGTAAATAGGATGCTGCGCAAATCCAATGGCAAAGGGAGCAACAGCAAGAACCACTTGAACTATCCAACGCTTCCATCCCACCAACGCCTTGCTCATTCGTACCACTAACAAGGCCCACAATACGCCTATGAGCAATAGCACGATGTAATACGCCCACTCGCTGATGGTCCAGCTGAAACCCATTTGCAGAAGTAATCCGCGAAGAGTACTGTAGCCCATGGGGAGCAACAAGCAAAAAGTAATCAGCGCAAGCAGCGCTGTGCGTAGTTTATTCATGGTGCAAAAAAAAGAAATCCATCTCAAGATGAGATGGATTTCTTATTTCAATTGAACTCACTATTACTTGAGTTCGCAGCTTCCGCCCAACAAAGCAGCACCAGCGTTAGAAGCATCACACGCTTCTTCAGCATCCGCCTTCTTTGCATCAGGAATAACGGTGTCTACAGTCTGCCCCAAAACTGTGCAAGAGCAAGTGTAATCTTTTTTGCAAGAAGCCAATGCGATAGCGCATACAGCCAACATCATGTAAACTTTTTTCATAATTGTGGTGATTGTTTTTTTGTCCTACTCGTAACGTTTTTCGGATCGACGGCTTGTCGAAATGTGACAAACAACGCGAAAATATATAAGAGCACGCACCGTTTGCAGATTGACTAAAAAATTAACACCGTACGCTAGGAAACCCATCCGACCGCTTACGCTACTTTTGACCTCATGGAGTATTACACCATCATTAAATCGCTGCACATCATCTTTGTCGTTACTTGGTTTGCAGGACTGTTTTACATGTTCCGCTTGTTCGTGTATCATGCAGAGGCCGCGCGCACGGAAGAACCACGCCGTAGCATTCTCATGGAACAGTATTCCATCATGGAACGCCGCCTGTGGTATGCGATTACCTGGCCCTCTTGCATTCTCACCCTCATCTTTGGAATATGGCTGCTCGTGCTCAACTCCGCATTTCTCACACAGCCGTGGATGCACATCAAGCTCACCTTCGTTGCAGGATTGCTTGTATATCAACTCTACGGACAGCGCGTACTAAAGGGCATTCGCGAACATCCGCTCAGCTACACTTCCGTTGGCATGCGCATGATGAATGAAGTACCA
>JBILIX010000313.1:0-3231 GCA_044368835.1 Flavobacteriales bacterium
TCCAACCATTGTAAACGATGTAAGTGATAATGTTCCTGTTCCACCGTCATCATCACCGGTAACACAGGTAAGCGCACCACAAGAACCCGTGTAGACATGGATTTTTGTATCGAAATCGGATGCACCTTCTGTATCTACCGTGCAAGTTCCTCCTGCCGGAGCTGTAAAAGAGTACCAATATTGTCCTCCGGTACCAACAGCAGTAATACAGGTTGGGGCTCCGGAAGTGGCATTGTCGTTGGTAACACCGGTTGTGGCGCCAAACACTGTTTCGCCACATGCGATTGTCGTAGGCGAATCACACGTGAACTGAGCCGCAGCACTTCCCCAACAGAGCGAAGCTACGATCATCAAGAACGAACCTAATCTCGTAAAAGTTTTCATCAAAAAATCTGGTTTTGGTTAATACACTCAAACTAAATAAAAACGCTGCAAATCTCAACTGCAACGACCCTTAACAACTTCCTTTACACGATGGATTCATCTCATTCGCAGAAAAACGATTGGATGCACAAACGGTCTAGTAGGTCAAAAAGTGAGCGCAAGATAAAAGAACTCGCTATCAAAACACCAAAATATTGGGAAAAAAATTCGTTGGGCGAGATTTCCTAATCAGGAGAATAGAGCGCCAAATTCAACGCCCCCACATTTCTGCGTGCCAGCTGCTACTGAAAGGTTTTTGAAATTCCGACCGCAGCGCACCCACGGTGCGAATTGTGGTGTCGAATACTACAGTATCGTCGCTTATAATCAACGCCTTGCGCAAGCCCCAAAACTCATGAAGAGGTGCATCGCACAGCATGCCGTCTTTCAAATACAATACGATGGTTCGGTTAAAAAAATCGACCCCTATTTTCGACCCCAATTCTTTTACGAAGTGCACAGACTTATCAATACCACAGCCACTAGCCTGGGCTTGCTGTTCATCTGCAGCAATCACCAAAATACGCGAGTGAATCAACTCGAATGTGGCATCTAGCTGAGCCCCGTGAGACGACCACTGCGTCATGAAGGCCGAAGATTCTTGTTGAACAAGGTCCATTTCCTCCTCCGAAAGAAAGCGACTTGCTTGGTAGATCCAAACCCGCGCATTGTCGGGCATTTCACTCATTTTTTTCATTTCTCCTTCGGTGTTTGTGTTTGATCCCACAATCGAGATGCCGGCCAAATAATTAATACAGGCACTATCGATTGCAAAGCCCCCATGACTTCCCTGCTCACGGCATAGCATTTCTCTTTTTGGAAACCCACGACACCTACGGCAAACACAGCCAATGAAAACAGCGCTACAACAAGATACAAACGAGGCAAAGCATGGATCACAGCGGTATTGGCACGCAGTGTATGCAGCAGAGATAAATTGAGCAACAGAAACCAGCCCATGAATACTCCGGTGACCACCCATTTCATGACCGATAATTGGCGGGCATCAAAGCGATACAAAAATGAAATAGTATTGTGATTATGATAGTAATCGAACGGCGCATTCACCCTCGCCTGTTCTATTTGGGCTTGTTTTTCGACGGGGGACAAATTGTAAAAACCCGGTATTTGGGAACCTTGATCGAGTATGTAGTTGATGCTGATCTTTACCTTCTCCTGATAAAAACCGGAAAGCATTGCCAACACAACTAAAGCGAGCAGAATCAATCCTCTTTTCATGATTTTGCCGCTATCGGTTTCTTAGCGAATGGGGAAAACTTTTGAACCCAAAGCATCCACAGCGCGAATACATAGGCGTAAACAATGATTGTGAAGGTATAGTCGTGATTAAAGGCCAGCCATTCCTCATTAATGTCCATGATGATGGCTAGACCAACGATTCTTAGCACATTCAGATAGAAAACAGACAATGCGCCCAATGGAATGTACCATAGCTTGTGCTTGATAGAACCGGGAAATGCGAGAATAAAAAAAATGAACAGGGCATACAATACAACACCATCACAAGGTGCACCTATAGTTACCCCCTTCGAGCCGGCAATACCGATGTGTTCTCTGAATGCCACATCGGCCGACGAATAGTCGGTCGTTTGGTAACCGATTGCACGGAGGGTAACTTCCGCGCACCGAACCAGTGTGTCTATTACGATTTTGTCGAAATTGGTTTGAGTATGCAGATAGAATTCATAGACCGCATACCAAGTAACGTAGAGACTGACACTAAAGAATAAAAACCGCAGAAAAGGATTGGTGAAGCGCTTACGGAACATCAAGATTTCTTGCGTGCAATGTCGTATGACTTCTTACCACCGTAGGCCAAGCCGGCAGCAATTAAAATACTCACTCCTCCATCGATTGGACAAGCTGGGCCGAAAGGACCCCCACAGGGTGGACCAGGAGGAGGACCCGGCTGAGCGTGCAAAACTCCGGAAACAATAAAAGCGAGTACTACTACTAAAAAGCGAAGCGATTTCTGCATGTAAAAAATGTTTTCGAGTAGCAAATGTAGAGAAAGTTTATCGAAAAAAATAGTATCTCCAATTATACCGAAGAGTTTTTACGTGTCTGAGCAATCATTCGAGTATATTTGCCAACCTACCACACCTACCAAAGCCAATTATGTCGACAACGACCCCAGCTCCTCAAAAAACCAATTTCCTTGACGCCGATGATTTAAGACCAATCATCAAATTCATTAACAAGAACTGGTATTTGATGATACTGTTCTCCGGAATTGGGTGGCTGTTTGCGATGTTTTATACGCACCGACTTCCCAATATTTATGCGGCGAAAACGGAAATCCTGCTAAAGTCTTCAGAGACCTACGACTATCAAACGCAGATTTTCAAAGACATCGGTTATTATTCACTCATCCAAGACATAACCAACCAGAAGCGTATTCTCAGCTCCTATGACATTATAGGGAAGGTGATGAATCGTGTAGACTTTACCCACAGTTATTTTTTGGTTGGACGGGTTAAAACAGAACAAGTTGATCGCTTTGCCTATTTCGACGTGCATTGCGACTACCGAATGCTGGACAAACGACTCTACGGCAAACCTTTCAATTTAAAAATCATTGACCTCAACAGATATTCGCTTAGCTATGTGCTCAATGGCAATAAGTTGACGCATGAATTTGAGTTTGGCAAGCTAAACGAGGACGTCAATTTCAACATTCAAGTGGACTTGCTGCCTCGTGTTGATGAGGTTAGTCTGAAGAGTATTCAAGAACAAAACTTCCAATTTACGGTGCTCCATCCGGAGGTGCTGATCAATCGATTGCGC
>JBILIX010000314.1:0-3220 GCA_044368835.1 Flavobacteriales bacterium
GCCCTTGACTTATCGAGTGTCATCGATAATTCACCAAGCTCTTCCGCGCAGGATGCAATTTCCAATTCGCACTTCATCATTCGCTCTTCCAACTCTTCCGATGAAAATGCACGCGACTGCAACTGGTTTAAAATGCTCATCAACTCGTCGGCAGTTTGCACGCGATGCTTCTTTTGCAACAAGTAAAGCATCGACAATCGCTCGCCTATTTGCTCTACTCTCTTCTCATCGCTTTGGACTCCTGCTCCAAATGATTCGATGTCGCGCGTCAACTCCCGCAATTCGATGATGCTGCTTTCAAGTCGGTTGTGATACTCCGTCAGTGCAGTGCTATGACTGCTCACCTTGCCCAAAATCGATTTCGCTGAAGCCAATCTGTTTAGCACAGAATGCTCAATTCCATCCAGAATTTCACCGGTGCTATGCAGTGCCTGACGAATGTGATCAGCATGTTGCAGTGTATTCAATTCCGACTCCAGCTCCTCTTGCTTTAACTCAGCCAGGCCGGCCTTTTCCAACTCCTGCAATTGAAACTGCACGTAATCTTGTTCCTGCTGCCATTGCGACAGTTGGCCTTTCATTTCACTGAGTTCACCACGAAGCTGATTCCACTTCTCAAATGCAATTCTGTACGATTTCAAAACAGGTTCGTTGCCCGAAAAGGCGTCCAACACTTCAAACTGAAACGAACGTTCACCCAGCAATGAATTCTCATGTTGGCTGTGAATATCAACCAACCGAGCGCCCAGCATTTTCAATAGATGGAGCTGCACCGGAGTATCATTGATAAACGCTCTGCTCTTGCCGCCAACGGCGATCTCACGGCGCACAACGGTGTGGTCCTCGTAGTCGAGATCATTTTCATCAAAAAAAGATTTCAGCTCGCAACCCGTCAAATCGAAGGTTGCTTCCACTACACATTTGGCATCACCACGTCGGATAGACTTCGCATCGGCTCGCTCACCCAACAGAAGTCCAAATGCACCCAGCAAAATCGATTTACCGCTTCCCGTCTCACCTGTTATAGCTGTAAAACCGTTCGCAACCGGAATGGAAAGCTCATCGATGAGCGCATAATTCTGAACGAGAAGAGACGTAAGCATGCCATTCAATTTTGGTAAAGCAAAGTAAGCGCATGCTATGCTAGTCGCTAAGCTCGAATTGACTCCGACCGGCTATTACTTATTCACATCTGCAGAGATTGCTATTGAAGAATACGCTCGTACTTGGAGATGTTACCCGGATCGAGCAACTTACAATTTTCTACAACCTGCTTCTTATCGTCTATCGAGCGTGGTTTATAGATGTTCACAATCTCATCCGACTTGGCATAGAACAACACCTGCATGTTGTAAGAGGAAGGCTTGATTCTATGCACATCATTCAACCCATCTAATGCTGCGCTCATCGAAGCAATTGCTGCCGCTTGGTCGAGGTAAAGTTTATCCAACCCTTTTCGATGGTAATTGTAGAGGAATTCGCGAATTGGCTTGAACGATTGTGAAAGGATGTTTTCAATGAACCAAAATCTGTTCTGTCTTCCTTTTTCATTGCTGCGCCAACCGGGCTCCGCGGCATTTTGAGCGTTATTGATGATGGCCTGACAAGTAAGGTAATGATCAGTACCTCCTTCCATGGCAAAAGAATCATAATCCATCGCCAATATGAGGTTGGCATAAAATGCCAGCACGCTGCTCAGATTGTCGCGGTGCTGATCATTGCTCCATTGAATCATTGTATTCTCCTGAAAAACAAACTCGAAGTCGCGGTCATTGATGTTCAACAACGAAGTCTTGTAATCTGAATTGTAAACAGGACGGCTGCTTGTCACTTGTAAACTGCCTTTAAATGACCGGTTATCGACCTGCTGCTCGATGGTAATCTGAAAAGTGCATTGAATTCGCTCACTGTTCTGCCAAGTATCCTTTGACCATTTGCGACCATTCAGAAATTCTGTGATCGTGCTTTTCATGGAATTGAAAAACTCGGGGGGAGAAATTACCTGTTGGGGTATCAGCACATTTACAGTGGCGTTTAGTTCCTGCGCATTCGCAGCAACAACCGCATACATACCTATCAATAGAGCGAAAATTCTTTTCATGCGTTCATCAATTCTACGATTGCATCTGCTATGTCACGTGCAACTTGCAATTTGGGCTTCAACCCGAATTCCCGGGTTTTATTGTTGCGCCAAATTAACGTGATTTTATTGGTGTCTGTTCCGAATCCGGCACCTTCATCGCGGAGACTGTTCAAGACTATTAAATCCAAATTCTTTCTCTCCAACTTTGCCATTGCATGATTCAACTCATCCGTTGTCTCAAGCGCAAAGCCAACCAACCACTGCTCTGCCCGCTTAGCACTTCCCAAAGCAAAGGCTATATCGGGTGTCTTTACCAACTGTAAAGCCCATTCCTCTTCACCCTTCTTATGCTTCTCCGGCATGTATGTTTCAGGCATATAATCGGCAACCGCTGCTGAGAGCACAGCTCCGTCGGCCTGTTCGAAAACGGACAAGCAGGCATTCAACATCTCGTTTGCAGACGTCACGTTCACCCGATGAATAAGCGGATGCTGCGTTGACAGATGCGAAGGGCCGCAAACCAATGTAACGCGCGCTCCCATATCTGCCAGTGTCTCGGCAAGTGCAAAACCCATCTTACCTGTGGAGTGATTGCCAATAAACCTTACCGGGTCGATGGCTTCATGCGTGGGGCCTGCAGTGACAAGTATGTGTTTTCCGCGCAGCGGACTCTTCGCAGTCAATGCGGTAAGTATCGATTCAACAATCTCCTCGGGCTCCGCCATTCTTCCTTTGCCTATCAGTCCGCTGGCTAGTTCACCCTCTCCGGGCGCCAGGAGATGATGACCAAATGAAACTAATTTTTCAATGTTCTCAACAGTAGCACCGTGCAAGAACATGTCGTGATCCATGGCAGGCGCGAAGAACACAGGACATCGTGCGCTCATGTATACAGCCATAAAGAAACTATCGCATTGGCCATGCGCCATTTTGCTCAACGTATGGGCCGTCAAGGGCGCAACTACAATCATGTCGGCCCACAAAGCCATATCAACATGATTCACCCAAACGCCACTGTCTTTATTTTCGGTAAAATCAGAATGAACCGGGTTCTTGCTAAGGGTTGAAAAAGTCAGCGGCGTCACAAACTGCAAGGCACCATTGGTGAGCATTACACGCACATCAGCACCCGCCTGA
>JBILIX010000043.1:0-10643 GCA_044368835.1 Flavobacteriales bacterium
CACTAAAAAAGCCCTTTTTATTCGCCACTCGCCATTCGTCCCTCTCCACTAAAAAAGGGCCACCTTTCGGCAGCCCTTTTCATTATTTAATCAGAAGGATTATTCAATAACTACTTTGCGCGATGCTGTTTGATTGCCGCGTACTACTTGCAATTGGTAGATGCCTGCTGCAAGGTTCGCTACATTCAAACTGTGTGTGTTTGCACCGGTAGTGCTGTTGATTTGCTGGTTCAATACTACACGACCTGTTTGATCCATCAACTGAATGTTCATGGTTGAATTGATCATGCTAGAGTACGAAACAGTCAAATCAGTGTTCGCAGGATTTGGATAGAATTCCATGTTTGAAACACCAGCCAATTCGTTGATACTTGCAACTATTGCCTGTACTTCAACTCGGTCGCTAGCGCAAGAGAAATCAGGCGCTTGTACATTCCAATCGTAGAAGTAGTAGTAATAGTTATCGGTATCACCACCGCTTACGTTGGTATTGGTAATTGTAACCAGGTTGCCAATTTCGTAAGGGTAATTAAATGGAGTAGCGAGGTCTTTGTCGCGCCACAACAATGGGTTGTTACCAACCAATCGCAGACCGTATCCGCTGCCAGCCGGCACAAAGAAATTCAGTGTTACTACCGATTCGCCATCTGGAATGCTGAATGTGCCGGTTGCAATGGTAGCACCTGCGGCGTCAACAACTGCAATCGTACGGTCTGCAGCGCCTTCGGCAAATACTTTAACTGTGTTGATGATAGCGTCTTCATTGGCATCAAACAACATGTAATACGTAGAGTTTGGCTGGTACTGACCGTCGCCATTGTTGGTTTGCGCAAGTTGACCACCTGTGGCAATGTCGCCCGGAGTGAGGTTGATGTCTTCAACCCAATAGGAAGTAGTAGCAGCCAATGAAGGAGTAGTAAATGTGTTACCTGTTGCGATTGCAGTGTTTGAAGTTGCAGTAGTATACCACTGAACGTTGGTTCCGCCGGAAACGTTAAAGGTTGCCGTTTCGCCTGCATTGATTGTGATATCCGTGAGTGAAGGCGCTGCAGGAGCTACAGAAACTTCCACAACGATAGGCTGCGAAGTGCTTTCGCCGCATTGACCGATAACCTGCACGGTGTATGAACCGGCTTGTGAAGCCTCAATCGATTGGCTTGTGGCACCATTGCTCCACAAGTATGAAACGCCCTGATTAGCAGTAAGGGTTACAGAGGAGTTATCACAGATATGCGTATCACCCTGAGCTAAAATCGCTGCAGGTGAATTGGGAACGATAGTCACTGCAATTCCTTGCGAAATGGCAATACAGCCTTCTGCGCTAGTTGCAGTAGCGAAATAATTACCGGGTTCTGAAACAGTGATAGACTGTCCGGTTTGTCCGTCGCTCCATTCGTATGTCAAACCTGCATTAGAAGCTTGGAGTGTCACAGAGCCACCTTCGCAGAATTGTGTGTTTCCGATTGCAAGCACAGAAGGTGCATCCAAGAAGCATGGGCTCTCCACCACGTTGTGGAATGTATTAATCGAAGGGTTGTTTATTACAGTTTCCAAGCCTGAAGGCCAGTAGATGGTAACTTGGCTTACAGAAGTTGCTGTTCCGATACCGAAATGACACTTGAAAGTATTCGTAATGCCATAGCTTTCTCCAGCACGTACTTCGCGAATTTGAGTTCCGAATGGTCCGGTAATTTCTGCGATAGCGCCTACTGCATCCTTGTTGCTGATGGTTCCTTCGAGGTCGAAGCTAATCCAATTGTTGTTTCCACCATCGTTGATGAAAATACGGTCGGGGTTTGAATTGTCAGCATCTATATAGCCATTGCCATAGCTTGCATACAAATCGAGGTAACCATCGTGGTTGAGGTCGCCGATACCGAAGCTGTGCATTCCGTCGTTGTTCATGAACGTGTTTTGAATACGTGTAAACGTGAAGTCTCCATCGTTGTGATAGTAATCGTGGCTACCACCGGCGTGAACCAAGTCAAGGAAACCGTCGTTATCGAAATCGTGGAATTTACCCTGAAGGAAGAACCCAGAATACTGCAAACCTGAACCTTGTGTGCGGTCTGTAAAGAATCCTGTTCCGTCGTTTTCATAAATTTCCAAGGTACTGCTGTGCGTTGTCAAGAAGCAATCGAAGTCGCCGTCGTTATCCAAATCAGCGAAGTCGCTGGTCCATGATTGCTCCAAATTCACCAAACCGCGCTCTTGAGCGTATGAAATACCGGTCGCAGGGTTCGTGTGATCATAGGTACCATCACCGTTGTTGATGACCAAAATATTCGTGCGACGTGCGTCGTAAGGATCATTCACAAATTGACGGCACTTTGCAATGAAGAGGTCGGTATCGCCATCGCGGTCGAAGTCGGACCAAACCGAACCATAGTTACCGCTGTTGTCGTTGCCACCTTGTACTTCAGGATAAAACACCATGTCCATCATGTAGGTTCCGTTAATGAAAGAACCTGAGCCGGTGTTTTCCATGATCACGTTGTGACCATCGTCGTGGCAAAGGAAGCCATCGAGAAGTCCGTCGTTATTCACGTCAACTAGGTTACAGCCTTGGGTGAATATAGAAGCCCATGCATAATCAACGACTTCATAGTTGCCCGGACCATCGATGAGCACTATGTGCACATCGTCATAGCTTCCGCCGCACATCACGTCTTTGTGGCCATCATTGTCCACATCACCGATGCACATGCCCCATTGTCCCTGACCGCTTACCGCTCCCAAATAACTTACTGAGAAACTTCCGTCGGCTTGTTGGTAGGCAATCGATAAATCGCGGCTGTTGTCGAGAATAACGATGTCATCCAATCCGTCATTGTTCATGTCGGTCACGCCGGTACAGCCACCGGAGTTGTAAGCTGTTGTAATCAGCGAAGTGTTCATGGTGAACGTCTGTGCTGACCCCAACAATGCGATAGAGAAAAATAGCGAAATCGCGTAAATTTTTTTCATGGGTTAAAAAATCAATTTGGTTTTAAAAATATCCTTGCGATGGATTGGCGCCTAAAGTACAATACAGCGCACATACACCCTGCTGATTTAAACAAACATTTCGATTTAAATCTTGGGTTTGTTTGTTTCTTATCAGGAGTTTTTTCTTTCGAATAAGAAAAGAGCATGCAGAGCGATTGTTTTCCCTTCGAGGTGGGCGATTCGCTGCTTATGTAACAAGATAGAGCTCAGGCAAAGCAAACACTTGTAGAACGCCGGTTTTGATGGTTGGAGCTATCATCTCTCTCTACAGCTTGAGCCGCCAGAGGGTTCCGTTTTTAGTAATAATTGCGGTTGTTTTACCGGCCTTTTCCAATTCTATCAACGCAGCAGTAGATGCCTCTACAGAGCTTTGGGTAAATGTGCTCAACTCTTTTGCTGTTAGGCTTTTAAAGGGGGCGAAATAAACCAACGCGTCACTGCTTAATGCGGATGGACGTGCCTCAGGTTCCAATCGTTTGAGGGTGGCTTCAAACTCCTCGTAACCTCTCGCACCATAAACGGTGAGTCGGTTGCCCGACGTGTCGTTGAAGAAGACAGTAGGGAAACCGCGCACGCCTAGTTGGCGAGCTTTCAGAAGATCTTCTTCAAAAAGTTTTCTGGCTTTTCCATTGATGTCGAGGTTGAGTTGCTTGGTATCCAAACTAGCCCAAGCAGCTGCATCGTTAATCATTTCGGGACGGGTTATGTTTTTCGATTCAACGAAGACCATTTCACGAAGGCGACGCAAAAACAGAATGGCTTTTTGCTCGTCTTGCATTTGTGCAGCTTTAAACGCTATCGATGGAGGATAGGATGAAGACAGGGGGTCCTTCAACCATACATCGCCCACCATGGGCATTTCATAGTGGTGACTTACTTCTTCCCAATGATGATAAACGTCGGATGGCTTGCTGATTCCCCCACCATTGAAGCCTTCCCAGGAAGGTAAAAGACCACCCATGCAGTATTCGATGTCGATGTACTTACCATATTCCATTTTCATACGTCGCAATTGGGGCTCAATTCCCCAACACGATGAACAAATCGGGTCGGTGAAGTAGACAATCTTGATTGGTTTTTCAGTGTGTGAATCAGTGGTTGTGATTTCACCGGTAGTTGCTACGGTAGGTACTTCGCAAACGCCTTGTTTGGGATCGCATAGAAGAGGATTGTTGGTTGTTTCTTGTGACATAGATGGTGTAGCGTTTTGGCAGCTGGTACCCAGGGTGAGCGCGAGTAACAGCGTTCCAAGTGCAATAATTTGTTTCAAGTTCGAAAGGATTAATTCAAGGTTGGTGGTTCGTAGGCAGGAGCGATGTTTTTGATAGGCTTGGTCGATTTTAGATACGCAAAAATAGCTTTCAATTCTTCGTCAGTCATGGCTTTGTAGAATTGCCAAGGCATCGGGGGCAAGAGTGGTCTAGACAGACCCTTTAGTTTTCCTTCACGAATGCAGTTTATGAACTGCTGTTCGCTCCACATTCCTATTCCTGTTTCATCACCGGTGATGTTTGGCGCATAGGTTGTTCCCCAAGGGCCAACCCAAGCTGTAAGCATATCGGTTACAGCTAATCCACGCTTGGCCATATCAGCGCGGTCTACTGCTGGAGCTGGCATTGTTGACGGGTGACCGGAGAGCCAAAGAGAACTATCGGGCTCGGGGCCATTGGCGGTCATTTTTTTGGGCGTGTGGCAGTCGTTACAAGCGCATACAGTAACGAGGTGCTCACCGAAAAGCTCGGCTGATGCATAACCGCCATAGGATGCGGTCTCCTTTGCGGTTATTAATTCGTTTTTAGATTCAGTTGGTTTGCTGGAGCATTGAATGAAGAAGAGCCACATGGCTAATACGGCCAATGAGCTAAGTGCTTGCCATTTTTTCATAGGAAGTTGGTTTTGGTAATTAAGGTTACCAAATATAACGAAATCGGCGATAAAACAATTGGAGTGAATCAGATTCTTTGGCTAATTTCTCAAATAAAATCAGCTATAAGATGTTTTAATTCCTGACTGCTCCATCGCAAAGGGCAATCGAGCAATAGTAACGACTTCAGATAAGAGATAAAAATCACTTCTTGATCATTGCACCCGCATTCGTGCACCACGACTCAGGACCACCTGCGGCATAGCCTGTTTGTCCTAGCGGGTTAAAGTTGACAGAACCATCTTGCTGCACTTGCGGTGTTACGAAATGCACTGTGGGGTAACCTTGAACCTGAAAGACCTGCTGCATGGTTTGGTTCTGCTGACGAATTTCTTCGGGCAATTGCTTTTTACGCGGGTAGTCCAGTTCAACCAACACGACATTGTCTTTTGCCCATTGGGTGAAATATTCGGTCTGAAAAACTTCTTTCTGCAGTCGTATGCACCAGCCGCACCAGTCGCTGCCCGTGAAGAATAGGAACATGGGCTTGCCGGTTTCCATCGATTTCTGGATGGCTTTGTTCACGTCGTTGTGCCACTCTTGTGTCTCAGTTTGCGCTTGAAAGGAAAGTGAACAAAGGGTAATCGAAAGAAGGAGGAAAATCTTTTTCATAGCTCAAAGATAGGTTTTTAATGCTTACGCAAAATCGCGGAGGTTATTTCACCTCCTGCATGAGTTTGCGAATCATGGGCGATATAAGAATGAGCACAACGCCCGCAATAAGCGCATACCAAGCGAAGTCGTAATAGCCCTGCGTGTAGATATTCAGTTTCTCAACCGGTGACGCACTCTCATCGGGTGAGATGCTCGCGCCGAAAAGTCCGGCTACATATTGCCCATAAGCACTGGCCAAAAACCACATGCCCATCATGAAGCCCTGCAAACGATCGGGGGCCAACTTGGTCATGATGGAAAGTCCGATGGGCGAGAGGCACAGCTCGCCGAGAGTAACCGCGAAGTAGGCAAAGGTGAACATGTCGAGCGACGATATTCCGTTGGCATCGGCAAAGAAGCGCCCGGTGAAGAACAGCATATAACCCGCGCCCAAGAACAAGAAGCCGATGCCGAACTTCACCACAGTATTGGGTTCCATGCCACGCTTGGCAAGCCATACCCAAATAGTGCCGGCCACTGCTGCAAAAGCAATTACAAAGGCTGAATTAGCTGAGTTGTTGATGCCGTTCGGGTCCAAATGAATCATACCAAGCAACTCATCGCTCAGGTGATTGGCAGCATACAAACTCAGTGAGCCTCCGGCTTGTTCGAAGATGGCCCAGAAGACAATCGAAAAGAAAATGAAGAACAACGCGGCTACCAGTTTTTTTGCTTCTGCTGCGCTGCCTTTAGTCATTTCATACCCCAAATAAAGCAAACTGAATGGCCCAATGAGGTACATGAAGTAGTCGGTGTAAACGGTGTTGGCAACCATAATCATGATAGCCGGTATAGCAAGCAAACCACCGATATACACCAGCGCATCTTGCCAAACCCATGTTTTACCAATTGCGCTTTTCAAGGGTGAAAGTCCAATGGGACCCATATGCTGACGGGTGCGTGTGAAGGTGAGCAAGCTGATGGTCATCACCAACGCAGCTAAACCGAATGCCACGTTCCAGGTTAAATCGGCGGGAATGACACTCGATAAAAAATCGCCCTTGCCAATGGCAATGCAGAAGTAACCGCCAAGCAATGCACCTACGTTGATACCGGCATAGAAAAGGGAGAATCCATCGTCACGGCGGCTATCGCCCTGCTTGTAGAGTTGACCTACCATGCTGGAAATATTCGGCTTGAAAAAACCGGTTCCTACTACGTTGAACGCAATCCCCAGAAAGAAAAAATTCTTGGGGTCTATGGCTAAAATAATACTGCCGGTTATCATTAACAAACCGCCCCAAAAGAGCGACTTGCGAAAGCCGAGAATCTTATCGGCAAACATGCCGCCGATGAACGTGAAGGCATACACCCAGGCTTGGGTGGCTCCATATTGCAGATTCGCTGCTTTATCGTCCATGAACAACTGCGTCACCATGAAAAAGGTGAGCATACCGCGCATGCCATAGAAGCAAAAGCGCTCCCACATTTCTGAGAAGAAGAGATACCAGAGTTGCTTGGGATACTTCCCCTCAAAGGTTTGAATTTGTTCGATCGTATGCATATCAGTGTATTCCTTTTTCGTTCATGGTTTTGTTGAGACGGCCAAGCAGTAAAAACATCAATGCTGTGGCACCTAAAAGTAATCCGAAGTTCACCCAGAAGAAGTCGGTCTTGTCGTTGTAGCTATCCCACATGCTGGCCAACACGCCACTGAGCTTGTTGCCGATGGAGGTTGCCAAAAACCAACCGCCCATCATGAGCGAGGTGATGCTTGCCGGGCTGAGCTTCGACACGAGCGACAATCCCATAGGACTCAAAAACAATTCGCCGATGGTGATTACACCGTAGTTGGCAACGAGCCACCATGGACTTACTTTCTCCGTTCCATTGGTACCGGCCTTTACGGCGGCTACCATCACGAGCACGGAGAGGCCGCTGATGAGCAAGCCAAAAGCAACCTTGGCGGGTGTCGACGGCTCGGCATTGCGCACACGTAAAAACGAAAAGAAAGCGACCACCAGAGGCGTTAGCAAGATGACCCAAAAAGGATTGATGGACTGACTGAGGTTAGTGGCCCACAAGCTTACTTGAGTGCCTTCTTCCGGACGTTGTTCGGCGGTAGCATTTTTAAAGTAGACGGGATAATCATACGTCTTTTGAACTTTTCCATCCTCCTTAATTAGTCGGAATTGATCGTCGTAGGCATCGATGCTGTCTTTCGCGTACGTGAGTTTTTTCGAGAACTTAAGGTTGTCAGTAATGGTTGCAGTAGTGCCTGTTACCTCACGGTCGGTGTAACGGTCAGCCCAGGTGTTGAGCGCCGATCCATTGAGTTTGAACACCGCCCAGAAAAGAATCACCACCGAGAAAATGGTGAGCAGCGCGCCTATCTGCTTGCGCTCGTCGGGGCGTGCCCGGAAGAACAACGAGGCATAGAAAAGAATGACCGGAATGCAGGCGAAAATGAATGCGTCAGTGCTATCGCTTCCGAAGATGGCCGCATTCGGATTGGCAGCAGATTCAACGCCTTTTATGAGCCAGCCAATCACGCCGAAGATGACCGAAGGCACAAGGATGAGTAGGACTATTTTGCTCAATGGCATATCGCCGGGCTGCGTGCCTTTCGCCTCGGTATGACCTTCGTAATGGCGCGTGCCTAATAGGAACACAATCACCCCGATGACCATTCCTACACCTGCCGCGAAGAAGGCCCACTGCCATCCGAGCAGGATCATGAGCGCCGCTCCGAAGAAGTTGCAGATAAACGCGCCGATGTTGATGCCCATGTAGAAGATGTTGTAGCCTTCATCTTTCTTGGCTTTGTATTGTTCGTTGGAATAAAAGCTACCAAGTAATGTCGAGATGTTTGGTTTGAAAAATCCGTTGCCGAGGATTACCAAGGTCATGGCCACATAGAGCATGGGAAGCGAGTGAATGCCCATCATCATGTAGCCCGCCGCCATGAGCAGCCCGCCGATAATGATGGACTTGCGGTAGCCGAGATAACGGTCGGCCAACAAGCCACCGATGAACGGCGTCAAAAACACAAGCGCGATAAACGTTCCGTACAAGTCGGCCGATTCTTTTTCCGTCATACCAAAACCGGTTTCACGGTCTTTGAGGTACAGCGTAAAAATGCCGATCATTAAATAATACCCGAATCGTTCCCACATTTCAGAGAGGAAGAGATAGGGCAGGGCTTTGGGGTGTTTGGACCACATAAGGGAGTGATTTAATGGCGAATGGCGAATGGCGAGTGGCGAGTGGATTCGCCACTCGTCATTCGCCGTTCGCCACTATTCAGCGGTTGCCATCATCTTCTGCAACGCACGGCTCAGTAGGAACAGAATACCTGCGGCGATGCCGGTCATGATGATGAATACCATGAAGAATTGATACAAGTTAGTGATTTCATAACCGAGCATGGTTGGCCATACTTGGTCGGCAGTGGGTTCGCTTGGTGGGATGAGAGCGCTCAGGGTACCGGCAAACTTGTTGGCGGCCGCGTTGCCCAAGAACCAAGTTCCCATGAGCAATGAGGACAAACGCAATGGAGCGAGTTTCGAAACCATCGACAGGCCGATAGGTGAGAGGCAAAGTTCACCCATGGTGTGAATAACATAGAGAGCAATAAGCCACCACATGCTAACCTTTGCACCTGGAGCAAGTCCGCTTACCGGAATTGCAATTACGGCATATCCGATAGCAACCAATGCCAGACCCCAAGCCATTTTGGTTGGCGATGCCGGCTCCATGCGGTGCTTGTGCAAAAAGCCCCAAATAATGGTGAACAATGGCGCTAGCGTGATAACCGCCAGTGGATTGATTGACTGGAACCATGCTGCCGGCATTTCCCAACCCATTACGTTGCGGTCGGTCTGACGGTCGGCAAACAAGGTGAGCGATGCTCCCGCTTGCTCGAAGGCACCCCAGAAGAAGATTACGAAGAACACCAAAATCAAAATCACCAGAATGCGCATGAGCTCAAAGCGGCGCAGGCTTTTATCGGTAAGAATGATGATGGGCATTAGAATCATAGAGCCGTAAATGAAATAGCTGATGATGTCGTGCTCTGCGCCGAACCACTGCTTAAAGTTCAGCATGAAGAAGATGATGCCTATCGAACCGATAATCATGGCAATAGACTTTACATCGAGTGGCTTCACCGGTAAGCCTATTTCCTTGCCTTGCTCCGAAATCAGATACTTCTTTTGCAATGCGATAAATCCAACAAGTCCGAGCAACATACCGAAGCACGCCGCCAAGAAGCCCCACTTTGCATCGCCGAAGGAGCTGCAAACGAGCGGTGAGAAAAACGCACCTAGGTTGATACCCATGTAGAAAATGGTGAACGCGCTGTCGATGCGACGGTCGTTCTCGGGGTAGAGCTGCCCCACCATGGTGGAGATGTTCGGTTTGAAGAATCCGTTACCGATAATCAATGCAGTAAGACCTGTCCACATCAGCGCGATGCCGCCTTCAGCGCCTGCACTGGCGGAGAGGAACATGAAGAACTGTCCCAACGCCATGAGCAATCCGCCAATGATAATACTGCGGCGGTTTCCGAGGTAGCGGTCGCAGAGATACCCCCCCAATAGCGGAGTGAGATAAACCAGCCCGGTATAACTACCGTAGATCTCTGAAGCATCCTTGTCGGATAGCATAAGCGTCTTTACCATGAACAGCATGAAAATAGCTCGCATGCCGTAGTAGCTGAAACGTTCCCACATTTCAGTGAAGAACAGGAAATACAGTCCCTTGGGGTGACCTGTTTTAGGTGTCGATGTCATAGTTTGGTGTTTGTTGAAGGCCAAACATAGGGGAAAATTGATTTCGAGGATTGTAGGATTGTAGGATTGTAGGATAATAGGGGGGCTGACCTCGCTCGGGCACCGCCCCTCGACTATGCTCGGGCACCGTCCCTCGACTATGCTCGGGCACCGGTTACTTGGGCAAGAAGGATGGCCTCGGCTCCGCTCGGCTAATCCGAGCATACCGCCGAGCGGAGCTAAGCCCCCTATAATCCTGCAATCCTACAATCCTATAATCCTACAATCCTTCTTACTGAATTTTTCCGCCTTGTTGTTTATTTGTGGCGTTAATTGAAACACCACATGAAAATGAAATCCATATT
>JBILIX010000315.1:0-3195 GCA_044368835.1 Flavobacteriales bacterium
TTCATATCAATGGATTTTAATTGAAGTGAACTGTATCTATCAAAAAACGATACAACCACATCAAGATTCAGTTATCTATCCTGTGCACTCACACGAATATGTACCTGTAGCATGCCATCGGGAGTTGTATTCGAACCGATATTCTTGAAGCCAATGTGCGGATTGAACGGCACTGCCGAATCCTTGTAAGGGTCGTTCGACCCATAGATGCCTATATCCGTACCATCCGATGCTGCGCCTATTCCGGGACTCCCCGCTATCAATTGAAAATTATAATTGTAGTTGAAGCCGCCCGGCGAGAAATTCTGAAAGAAATAGTCTGCAGAAACACTAAAGATGTTATTCACTTCGGCCACCACTACACCCGCATGAAGGCCACTTGGAGCTGTGGCAAACATGTTATTGAGAAAGGAATTTCCGTAGCTACCACATGCAGGAGCGTCGCACGCATAACCAGGGTATGAAACATCCCAATTCGTATAGAAGATATTATCCTTGACGGTACAGAAGCGCACGCCTGCAAATACCCGATCACTTTGGGAGATGTATAAGAAATCATTGTTCGTGATTGTGCCTCCCCAAAAGGCATTATAAACATGCCCGTTTACAATGTTCGCATGCATATTGAACGCCTTCATGAAGCCCAGGTTGACGTCACCCCGAATAACATTCTGCACTATCTGCCAGTTTCTGCTGAAACTCGTATCGGGCTCATTCTGTGTAAAGACGCTGCCATTACTCGTAATATTCCCTACGCTGCATCTTCGAATCATTACGTTATCAGCTCTTTGATAATTGTTTACCGCATGCGTCAGAAAAACATCGCCACTGATAAACATCCCCTCCAGATGCAAACCATCAGCACCGTTTCCAATTCGGATAGTTCCGGCAATAATGGTCTGATTCGTTGCCAATGTAGAATCAGGATAGTGACCTGCACCAATGATGGTGAGGCTCTTCTTGATGGTATCATTGCCCAGCGAAAAAGTACCACCCGGCACATAAATAAAATCGCCCGATTGGGCAGAAGCTACGGCCGTTTGTAAATCTCCGAAGAATGCAGAATTACCATCTGCTTGCACAACGCTAATGACCGATTGGCTCATCGCAACGTCACTGAAGAAAAATATAATAAAAACCAATTTTAAGTACTTGAAATTTCTCATATTAATTTGTTTTTAATTGTTTCAATATCTACCAAGTATTTCGAGGCTTGCCGCAGTGCAACCCTAATGTTTAAGCACGAGCTGACTTCATTAGTAACTTCAGCGAATGACAATCTTCACACTATGCAAACTGTCGAATAGAATAGAATACAAACCGGCTGAAAGCTGTGAAACATCTACCCTATTGATGCCATTGGAGAGCATCAGCTGCTTGACAACTTTTCCGTTTACATCCAACACATTCGCCGTCTGCTTTTGGGTGACGCCATGTGCTTCTATATTCAGGTAATCAACGGCGGGCACAGGATACACCCTAAAGTTCGAAGCGACTACTTCACTCACCGCAGTTGGAGTGATCTCAAGATTAAAAATCACGTACGCCGACAACAACCCCAAATCAATTGCCCGTACTTCTATGGAGAGTTCACCTGTTTCTGTGGGTGTGCCTGAGAAAACACTTCCGTCAAATAACAGCCACGACGGCAAGGGATCACCATTTTCAAGAAAGGCAGTAACCGTAAATGCATCGCCAGCATCTACATCAACAAAAAGATCAGTAGGAATCTCGTAGTAATATGGTTGAGAAACCTCTGCCTCCTGGTCAACAATTATATTTCCTACCAAAGGAGGCTCATTCACATCGATGACATTAACAATGAAATCCCTGTCGAAAAATTGACCATAGGTATCGGTCGTGCGCAGATTAATGGCATAATATGATTGCGTTTCAAAATCGAGCGTAGTGTTCATATATAATGCGCCACTTGTGGTATAGAACAACGCATTGTCGGCATCATTAACACCATCACCTTCAACGAGTTCATAGGCAAACACATCACCCGACTCACTCTCTACTGTACTCAATAGCCCAACAAGATATTCAACGCCACTGGCACTCTCCATCACTGAAGTATTTGTCAACCCTATATCGGAGGGTGCATAATTATATTCATAGCTACCCAAATCCACAAATTCACCCAACAGTCGCATGCCCCGATTCAAATCATAAGCACCATCTACTGCATCGTTATCACCTGCGTTGCGACAAATCGAGTTTTCGGTCAACTGCAAATTGGTGGGCGAAACAAAACCTGCCTCGCCTGAGATAAGATGGCCTCCATTGGTGAAGCCATCATACCCTGCATCGATATAACTATACGAAATCGAACCTGTACCCGTCTCAGCATAAACCGGATTTGAACCGTTCTCAGCAAAAATCGAATTGACAACTGTGCATTGGTCATCGGCATCGCCTCTAAAATGGATGCACGCAGCCAAATCATAGAGACTAGAGGTATTGTTCAAGAACGTGCAATTGGAAATCGATACCACGCGCGGCAAGACACCGTTGTTATGAAAGTAAGAAATGGCTCCAAAACCATTGATCAAGCCCGCATTGTTGTGCTGAAACAAGGAACTACTCACAAGTATATCGCCGTCGAATGTCTGAATCGCAGCGCCCCAGTATTCGATATTCAGATTCCTGAACACGCTGGCTCGCACAGTCAATCTTGAACCTGTATTGCCCCAAATCGCAGAACCATTGCCGCTCGAAGAGCCATCCGTTTCTCCTTCAACTATGCACTCGCCCATCAAGAACTCCGCATTGGTCCAAATGGTGCTTCCCTGGTTGCCATAGTTCTCGTTTCCGACAAAACTGTTTTCGATTACATATGCGTGCGTGGGCGAAACGTTTCCTTCAATTTTTGCAGAAAAAATAGCACCACCGTTATAGGCGGTATTCTCGCTAAAACTGGACGTGTAAACAGACAAATTCGAATTCGCATAAATGGCACCACCCGAGCCGTTTCCAACTGCAGCGTTATTATTGAAATTGGAGTCATATACATTCAGCTGCATGTCGTTGGCAGTGGCAGTCTGAAACCTCAAACCCGCGCCGTTCTCCCCACTTACATAACCATCCTGAAATGTCAATCCGAAAAGTCTCACCGTATAGGCCAACCCATTCGTGTTAGCGTTGATATCAAGGCAACGGTTGGTCGACATGCCATCGAGAACCGACGTTGCG
>JBILIX010000317.1:0-3179 GCA_044368835.1 Flavobacteriales bacterium
CGGCAAACTAGAAACAATGAATTCGTCGTCGGTGAGCACACTGTCGGCCGATTCGTCGGCGTTGCCATCAATTCGTTTATCGCTGAAAAAAGCCGTGAGTTCAATATCTTTTTTACCAACAGTGACCCCGGCTCCGCGAAAAAAGTTGGCTTCCTGAACACTCGAATAAGGGCGTAGTCCAATGCCATTCCGTTTTACATTGGAAATAAACGGCGACTTGCCAAATGCCAGTCCGTTCCAGCACGTAAGCCCCTGTCCGAAAAGCGCCTGAAAGTCCCCAACCACCAGTCTCCTCAGCCATGTTTGACCGTTGTACAGGACGTGGGCACTGTAGAAGTCGGGGCCTTTTTCCAACGATTCACCGGCATCTTTTTCGAACGTCAGGCCGGCCCGAAAACTCTTCTTGTAATTGAGTCGGTAGCGTGAATAAAGATAGTCGGGCGACCCGGCGTAATCGGGCACGCCTGTGTCTGCGTCGGGGATGAAGCCATCCTGCAGTTGCAAGTTTCGTTTATACCTCAGGAAGAGGTCGTGGGTCGACTCTCGCCAAAACTCTGAGATGCTGAAGTTTTGGAGGCTCAATACAGGGGCAACAGTGGTAAACCACGTGAGGCTGCGAATGGTAGGCAAGTCAAAATCTTCGATGGCCTGCAGCTCATAGATGCTCCGCAGATCGCCGTAGCGAGCTATGTGCCGCTGCAGGTTGGCAATCTGAATGTCGGTGAGCAAATACAATTCTCGCAGCTCATCTACATCGGCGGCATTAAGGTTGAGCGGATGCTCGAAATAGTAGGCGAGGTCTTCGAAGAGGTTGGTGTAATCCAACTCCTGACCTTCATCCAGCGAGTTGGCAATTTCTTCAATGCGTTGCTCAATGATCGACGTTTTCAATTCGTCTGTTTGGGCTCCGCTGAAATAGGGCATGCATTCGAAGCAGATAAGCAGCCATAAGGCCGCAGGTAAACGCATATGAATACCAGCCGCTATCATTGTTGTGCAATGCCGCTATAGGTAAATGAGACATGCGGATTAAATCCGAGCACAGGATGGTATGCAGCAGCCATGTCGAGCATCCACTGGTTGAGTTTCCATCCGAAACCGAAGGTGAATTGCCGGGGCGCAGAGGCGAATCCTCCGCGAACGGCAAACGATTCGTTGATTTTGTATTCAAGTCCCGCTCGAACGGCCGCATCGAATTGGGTGTCCTTATACACCTCGCCGGTCAGCATTACTTGTTTCGAAAATGCATAGGCACCTCCCATTCGGAAAACTGCGGGTATGCGTTCATCGAGGTATTCAGAAAGCTTCGCGCGGTTGGGATTACTAATGTGAGCCGCGAGGGTAATCTTTGAGTTGAGGCGGTAAACGAAACCACCTTCAGCACTTACGGCTATTGCGCGGCCATAGTTTTCGCCGAGACGCACCGAGTAGTAATTGAGCTGAATACCCACATCCAGCTTTTCACCCAAACCCATGGCGTAAGCGATACCGCCTTTGGAGGCAGCGTATTCCGAATAGCCGAAGCTGTGGTAGCTTCCTGCCAACACGCCTTTGCCTACACGGGCTGCAACAAAGAGTCCTTTATCGCTTAGGTTGGCAAGTCCGAAACGGTTTTCGTAGTACACACCTGCATCAAATGATTTCAACGAGGCAAGTCCCGCTTGGTTGTGAAACACACTCCATCCATCGCTTACCGACACATAGGCTCCGGCCATGCCCGACGCCCGCCCGCCCGCATGGTCGTTGTATTGGCCCATGGCTCTGCTGGCAAAAAAGGTCATGAGGAGAATGGATAGTAGACGTGGCATCATCGCGGCCAAGATACACGATTGACTCTATAGACCATAGCCGCGTAGGGGCAAAAAAAATTCCGACTTATGTCGGAATTTTTCATGTTGTGCGGGCGGAGGGACTCGAACCCCCATGCCTCGCGGCACCAGATCCTAAGTCTGGCGCGTCTGCCAATTTCGCCACGCCCGCAAGCAAGGCGGCGCGAATATACACACAGCCTTTCAATCTCAAGCGGCAATTTTGCATTACGTGCGAATAGCGTCCGTGCATTAGTTTTGCGCCCCCGCTTTTTGGCGGCGATAAATCACCTACAAATCGTTCAACATGAATATCGAAAGAAAAGACATCGACACCCTCAATGCCGAGTTGCACATTCATATTGCACCGGCCGACTACACCGTACGCGTCGATAACGCCATGAAGAAACAGCGCAAAACCATGCAGATGCCCGGTTTTCGTCCCGGAAACGTGCCCATGTCGTTGGTGAAACAGCGCTTTGGAAAGAGCATCCTAGCTGAGGAAATCAACAAGGTTATTCAAGAGAATCTCTATAAGTTTTTGTCTGAAAACAAAATAGAGGTTCTAGGCAGCCCTATTCCAGCCGCCGACAATGCGGAAGTGGGTAATTGGGACAACCCCAGCGATTTCAACTTTACGTATCAGTTGGGCCTTGCACCGGCAATAGAGGTTGATTTGAACGCAACGCACACATTCGACTACTACAAGGTGGATGTGACCGAGGAGCTCATCAACCGTCAGGTGAAAGACTTGGCGCGTCGCTACGGAAAAATGTCGGACCCGGAAGCAAGTGAATCAGAAGACATGATGATGGTGGAGTTGAACGAGCTGGTTGAAGCGGGCATGTTGAAGGAAGGCGGTATTGCCAACAAGACGACCGTTTCCATTGAGTTTGTGAAAGATGCAGCAACGAAGGCCTCGCTTATTGGTCTCACCGTGGGAAGCATTGTGGAAATAGATCCCCATCACTTGACAGAGAATCATGAAGACCTCGCAAAGATGCTAGGTATAACGCATCACGATGTGCACCACTTAGCCTCTAAGTTCCAATTGAAGGTGAATGAAATTAAGCGCATCGAGCCGCACGCGGTTGATCAGGAATTGTTTGACAAGCTCTATGGTCCGGGCGAAGTGAATGCTGAGCAGGAAATGCGCACCAAGGTGAAGGCCGATTTGGAACAAATGTTTTCACGCGATGCAGATTTTCTGTTCAAGCGTGAGTTTGCCAAGAAGATTACGGATAGCGTGGATCCAAAATTGCCCGACGCGTTTTTGAAGCGTTATATCCAACTCACCAATGAGAAGCCTGTAACGGTTGAAATGGTAGAGCATGATTATCCGTTCTACGCTGCGCAATTGCGTTGGGAATT
>JBILIX010000044.1:0-10587 GCA_044368835.1 Flavobacteriales bacterium
TTACGTTGATGTCGGCCGGCATGACAGCCATGGTGTGGCTTATGCCCGCATCATGGGTGGTAGGAGTGCTTGGCCCGGAGTGGAACGACTTGATTGTGTATTGCCGCGTCATCAGTGTTTGGCTGGGCGTCTGGTTTGTTTCATCGTCGCTTTCCTTTATCTACTTGCGATTGCAACGTCAGCGTGAAATGCTCCTCTTTGACGCAGCACACGTTGTTATTGTCTACTCCGGGTTTCATATTGGAAAAGCCATGGGAGGTGATGCTTTGTCGGCACTCTGGGGGTTTACGACAGCCCAAGTGCTATCCTATGTGATTGCGATACTTTTGGCGTTGACCTTTATTAAAATATCAAAATCGCTGCATTAATCGGAAAGGCAATTATTGCATCTAACACATGAAAAAACTACTTGCAAAATCGAAAACGTTTCAGTTGGATCGCGCTCTCAAATTGACGAGTGCCACGGCTGCAGCGCAAGTAGTGAGCTATGCAGCAATGCCCGTGCTGAGTAGGATTTTCAGTGTGGATGATTATTCAATTCTTGCACTGTTTTTTTCCTGGATGCTCCCGCTCGTTGTGTTGTCGACACTGCGAATAGAGTTTAGTATTCCTGATTCTGAAAACGTCGAAGAGGCCACTTTTCGCCGCAATGTCGCTATGAAAGTGTCTCTTGTTTTTAGCGCGCTTGTGTTGTTGGTAGGTGCGGTTTTGTATTTCACCGGTGTAGCACGAAATAGCATTGTGTGGATGTTGCCCATCGGGGTTCTGTGCACCGCATGGGTTCAAGTCTATAATTTCTACACCAGCCGCACCGAAGAATATGCGCTCAATAGTTGGGTTAGAATTTTGGGCAACCTTGCTATCAGCGGCTTTTCGCTCTTGATAGGCTTTTACTTTTATCACTCACAAGGATTGGTGGTTGGGTTTATTGCGGGCCAGTTTATTTCGCTCGTTGTCTTTTCCGTTTTTGTGAAGCAAAAGCCCAGCAGTTACCTTCAGCGTGAGGTGAGCATTGCACCTCATGGGCTCGCGAAATTCAGTAAGTATATTTTCTATAACACGCCGAATGGTTTGCTCGAAGTGCTACAGTTGAGCTTGATTGTTTTTTTTCTAGAGGGTGCATTTGGAGCGCTGGTTACAGGCGCGTTCTATTTGTGCTGGAGAATTTTGCAGGCCCCGGCGGCATTGATCAGCAGCACCATATTTCTTGCGCAGTATTCGAAGGCCTCAGATCTTCATAGAAGTGGTCAGTCGTTTCATAAAATGATCATGTCCACCTTCTTGCTGCTGTTCGGAATGGCGCTGCCGTTCATCCTGTTGCTGTTTTTTTTCGGACAAGATTTGTTCGTGTTTGTGTTTGGTGCCGAATGGGCGCAGGCCGGACAATTCGCCTCGGTGTTGATTCTGTTCTTCGGTTTGAATTTCGCTATTGCACCGTTCAACTATGTAGCACTGATTAAGGGAAAGCACAAACAGCAATTGATGATTGCAGCAATTGATTTGCTGACGCGTTGTTTGGCGTTTTACATTGGATATTGTTTCGGAAGCGCGCAACTTGCTATAACCCTCTTTTCAGTGGCGGGGTCCATTTTCTGTTTGGTATATCTTGCGTGGTATTATCGATTGGCAAAGAGCGAAAACACCCTATGATTTTCATGCAATTTCTTCACGGCTATAGATGACAAACAGGCTTGGTAAACCAAAGGTGCTATTCATTATTCCGGGATCTCCTGAAGGAAACTCCATGATATTTTCCAAGCGTCAGGCCCGCGAATTGGCCGCGCAAGGAGCCGATGTGCATGTGCACTATCTCAGTTCTCGCACCAATCCGATCTATCTTTTCAAGGAGTTGTTTCGATTGCGGGCATTGGTAAAGTCAATGAAGCCAGATGTGGTGCATGCTCACTACGGAACGGTTACTTCGTTTCTCGCATCTTGGGCTGGAGCGAAGCACCTTGTTGTCACGTTTCATGGGAGCGATTTAAACTTTGTCAAGAGTGAATTTTTCCTGAAAGAGCTTTTTGCCAAGTTATTGTCGCAGCTATCCGTGTTGCGTGCCTCAGCAGTGCTTTGTGTAAGCAATAGACTACTTGCGAAGTTGTGGTGGAGAAAGGAAATTACACGAGTGTTGCCATTCGGAGTCGATACAAATAATTTCTATACAATTGCGCAAGAGGAAGCTCGCGAGCGTGTGGGGTTTTCTCAAGAAGTGGAATTCATTCTGTTTAACAATAGTGCAGCGGTGAAGCGATTTGACATTGCTCAAGCTGCTGTTCAAGTGCTAAAGGAGGAGGGCAGACCTATCGAGTTGGTTGCTCTTTCAGGCGGTGTGACATACGAGCGAATGCTATTGCTGCTGAATGCGTGCAACTGCTTGCTTATTTGCAGCGACAGCGAAGGCAGCCCGGTTATGGTGAAGGAAGCGATGGCCTGCAATCTGCCGGTAGTTGCAACGGACGTTGGCGACGTGGCGTCCGTTATCGGTGGTTCGCAACCCATGGCTGTGGCTGATCAGCAATCGGAAGCCCTTGCTAATGCCTTGCGAAAAGTGTTGATGGAAAAACGGAGAAGCAATGGTCGCGAAGTGATTATTGCAAAAGAATTGAATTCAGATAGAATTGCAGAACGTTTGATGATGGTTTACAGTGAAATAATGAATGCCCGTCATACATGATTAATTTAATCCTACTTTCTCTAACAACCGTAGTTGCTGTATTTCTGCAGTATAGAATCTGGCAGAAAACCAAAAGCATCGTGCTGCTTCTGCCAACACTCGTAATCTATTATTGGTCGATGATGGGAGGCTGGGCAGTCACCATTGATTTGCTGACGGGCAATGCACTGGAGCATGTTGGATTTCATTATTATTCCTATTTCGATAAGCTGTTTGCCATTCAGTTGAACAGTAGCTATTTCTTCAGCTTGTGCATGTTCTCGTTGTTCTTACTCGTTTTTCAAGCAAGTGTTTTGTTTATGGTGCGACGGGTTTCTCCTGATGCCTCACAGCCCGCGCGCACAATCCCTGTGCTCAACCATTGGATACTGATAGGGCTTGCATGCATTATGGCTGTCATAAGCTATTTTTTTATCAGGGCTCAAATTGGAGAGGCTATCTCGAACCATGAGTCGCTTTATATCTATTTGAGTCATCATGCAGGCAGTTATTATTCGCTCTATCAGATTAGCAAGTCTGCGTCACTTTTTTTAGTGCTCTTCGGCATTTCCCTGATGATGAGCCAGCAAGAGGGAAAACGATTTCGCGGCAATTATTCGATAGCGTTAATCATTGCATACGCATTCGTTTTGTTTGTTTTACTCACCTATTCGGCATTGATAGGAAGCAGAAACGATTTGTTGTTTGCGTTTCTTTTTGCGATTGCATTTTATGTCACCAATGCAAAGAAAATCAGCCTCTATCGAATCGGAATCTTACTCGGAGGATTGGCAAGCATCATCGTGTTGATTGAAATGACACGTGCGTTGCCGATACTCGACTATTTGGGTTTGTCCACCGGACCAGGCATTCCAACTGAACAGGTCGTTCAGAAAATGTCTTTTACTTCATCCGTGCTAAGTCTTATGGCCAGCAATGAAATGTTTGCAGGACACATGTCGATGTACGGAGCAGTTTATTATGATGTTCCCTTCACGTATGGAGGAAGCTTTAATTACTTGCTGCATTCGATGATTCCGAGGTTTGTTGAAGTGACGCGGCCCATCGATTCATATCAGCATTATACAGCGGCCATTCACTATACCGGTGTGCAAGGCTTTACAATCAACCACGCTACCGGTTGGTACGTGAACTTTGGAATGGCAGGCGTTGCCATGGGTGCGCTGTTTCTGGGTTTATTGATCGGTTATGCATTTCGTGCTCAGGCCAGAATAAGCGCATCGAAAAGGTTTATATACATCGTTCAAACCATCTTGGTCCTTTGCATTGCGGCATTTTTTCCTGCACTCATACGCACAGGTCCTGAAGGATATAAGGCACTTTTTTTTGAAGCGATTTTAATTCCGTCGCTTCTCGTATATGCAGTTTATTTGATCTCCTCTAAAACGCGATTGAAGGCAAGTCATGAAGATTAAAGTTATAATACCATGTCGAAACGAAATCGGATACATTGGTAAATGTCTTGACTCCCTCGTGCACTGTAATCAAACAGGCGTTGAGTTGCATGTGTGGGTGGTGGATGGTATGAGCGACGATGGAACTCGTCCTTTGGTCAGCGAATATGCAGCGCGATACTCATTTATAAAGTTGGTTGACAACACACGAAGAACAACGCCATATGCGCTCAACATTGGTTTGGAACCACTCGATTACGACATCGGAATTATACTCGGGGCGCATGCTGTTGTGGATAAGGATTTTGTTCATCACAACGTGCGAGTGCTTAAGGAGCACCCTGAGGTAGGCTGCGCGGGTGGAATCATTCGCAATGTGCATGAGAACGAATGGTCGGAAATAATTTCACTCGCGATGTCGTCGGTGTTCGGCGTGGGTAATGCTCATTTTCGAACAGGTGGCAAATCGGGATATGTTGATACGGTTGCATTTGGGGCGTATCAACGCGAGGTGTTTGAGCGAGTTGGTTTCTTTGATGAGGAGCTCGCGCGCAATCAAGACGATGAGTTTAATTATCGTGTGGTGCAGGGCGGGTTTAAGATTTATCTCGATCCTGCCATACAGTCTGATTACTATGTGCGTGGATCCATCTCCAAGTTATACAAGCAGTACGATCAGTATGGATACTGGAAGGTATTCGTAAACAAGAAGCACGGCGCTGTAACAACACTTCGACAGCTTGCTCCGCCGCTTTGGGTTTTCTTTTTATTGGTAGGTTGGACAGGAGTGTTGATTCATCCTGTATTGGGTTGGATGTATGCAGTAGTCGTCGCGATGTATGTTGCGATGGCTTTCTACACGGCTTTGCGCATGCCTGTGAAATCGGCAAAAAGGTTCTGGATGTTGCTGAGAACGTTTGGAGTATTACATTTTTCGTATGGTCTTGGTTATTTGCGTGGAATCATCCACTTCTATCTATTGGGCCGCAAACCGTCGACTCATAGTGAGCGACTGACGCGCTAAACCGATTTTTATTTCTTCTTTCTAGTATACTTGTGCTATGCGATTATTCACCTTATTAGTTTTTATGCTTCTGGTTTCATGCGCGTTGCATGCTCAGAATATTCAAGCAACGCTCGAAGCATCTTGGCGAGTTGCCGAACATGGGTCAGGTAAGAAGCGTGGTAGCGAATGGATTTCGGCAGTGGTGCCGGGTTGCGTGCACACGGATTTGATTCGTGACGGAAAAATCGAACATCCGTTTTATGGAACGAATGAAGCCGATTGCCAATGGGTAGAGAAAAAGTCGTGGGTGTATGAAACGCTGCCGTTTGCTGTTCCGACAGACATCTTTTCGAAAAGTATAATAGCATTGCGTTTTAATGGGCTCGATACGCATGCGCAAGTGCAGTTGAATGGAGTAGATATCTTAACTTCTAACAATGCCCATCGCTCGCGGGAGGTGGATGTAAAGTCGCTTCTGAAGTCTGAAGGGAATGTATTGCGTATCGTCTTCGATTCTGCCATAGAACGCGCTAAGGAAGCATTGCAATTGCTGCCTTATCCGATACCTGGAGATTCAATGAGAGCCGTTGTTCGCAAACCACAGTTTCATTTCGGTTGGGATTGGGGTCCGCGTTTGGTGACCTGCGGCATCACAAAGCCCATCGAGTGGATTGCGCATGATACTGCTCGAATGACTGATTATTATTTTGAGCAAGTTTCCATCGATGAAAAAATGACGGAGTTGCATTTTCACGCCTATGTGGCTTCAACGAATGATGCGGAATACAAGGTACGAGTGACCGGCATCACCTCAGGGGGCACTTGGTCAGAAACATTCAATGCCAAAGCAGGTGAAAGCGAAGTTTCGTTTTTCATCAAATTGATGAATCCGCTTTTATGGTGGTGCAACGGTCAAGGAAGTCCCAGCTTATATGCGTTCGAGGTAGATTTAATTTTCAATGATGTCATTATTGATCATCGAGAAGAGCTGATTGGTCTTCGTGAAATACAATTAAAAACCGAGCGCGATTCCATAGGCGAGTCGTTTTATTTTCAATTGAATGGTCAACCTGTCTTCATGAAGGGCGCCAACTATATTCCGCTGCGATATTTCCCGGGTGAAGCTACCGAGGCAGATTACAGAAAGCTCATTCAGCAGTGCAAAGACGCACACGTCAACATGCTGCGTGTATGGGGCGGTGGTGTGTATGAAGATGAACTGTTCTATGACTTGTGTGATCAAAACGGCATCCTATTGTGGCACGATTTCATGTTTGCGTGCAGCATGTATCCGGGCGATGAAGCATTTCTCAAAAATGTAAAGGCAGAAGCTGAAGAACAAGTTCGACGGTTGCGCAATCACCCATGCATCGCTTTGTGGTGCGGCAACAACGAGAACGCGGAAGGGTGGGAGCGTTGGGGTTGGAAGTCGGGATTGACACCTTCCGAAATTCAGCAAGTGCAAACAGCGTATGATGCGGTGTTTAAAAACATCCTGTCGAAGGCGGTGGCCGAAAATTCAACAACCTCTTACTGGGAAAGCTCACCGCGTTTGGGTCGTGGCGATGCGCGCAGCATCACAGAAGGCGACTCTCACTATTGGGGGGTGTGGCACGATGAAGAGCCTTTCGAAGTGTTGCAAACAAAAGTACCGCGCTTCATGAGCGAGTTTGGAATGCAGAGCTATCCTTCCGAAGAAGTGTTGATGGAGATGCTTGAAGAAGACGAGTTCAGAATGACTGATGAAGGAATTGCGCAGCACCAAAAGCACTCACGTGGTTTTTCACTGATGGAGAAGTACATGAATAACTGGTATGAACCGGTGATCCCCGACGATTACAAGATGTATGGTGAGATGACACAAGTAGTGCAGGCGGAAGGTTTGATGATGGGTATTGAAGCCCATCGCCGAGCCATGCCTAACTGTATGGGAACGCTTTTCTGGCAACTCAACGATGTGTGGCCTTCTTTCAGTTGGAGCAGCATCGATTATAAAGGAACACCGAAGCTGTTGTATGAAGCACTGAAAACCGTGTATGCACCACAACTTATTTCCTGCACCACCAATGGTGACGAATTGCAGATTTGGTGGGTATCCGATGCGCGCATCGATACCGATAAGATGGAGCTCGACTATGCAATCTATGATGGAACTACTTTTCAGGGCGAGTCAAACGCCAAGCTGCGAAGCAAGGATGCGGCGAGTTATCAATCACCCAAAATGGATTGTACAATCGCATATGGTTCGCACATGATTCACTCCATCTTATTGGAAGACCTTGGAATTGAATCGCCGGAGAATCTCGTGATTGAAGTGCGCATCAGTTATCCGGGACAAGCCAATCCGGAATTCAAGCGGGTTCAGAAAATCATTGCGAAAAGTGATATGACCGTCATTCCATACAAGGCGTCCTACTCAACATACGACCCGAAGACGCGCAGTAAAACGGAATTCTCGACGATACTCTTCAAACGAGCTGGACGCGATTAACGATCGATTTGAACGTCATGCTTGATGACCGTCTCGCCATCGTTGCGCAGTTTGAGTTCAATGACTTTTTCGTTTTTGAAATCGTCCACGGTCGTCACAATCTTATACGTTTCATTGCCCGGTAGATTCAATTTTACACGGCCTGCTTTGTCGGTTTCAGCGCTCGTCACAAGCTTGTTGTTTGAAACGTAGTAAGCTTCAATGAGGACATCTCTTGCGGGTTCTCCTGCTTTGTAGGTGCACGAAACGAGAATTTGTCCGGCAGTGCTTTTTGCATAATCGCCGGATAGCAATTCATACTTACTCACGTCGATCTTGTAGATGTCACGCTCACCGAAACTGTCTTCGTACTCAGCCGCTATCATAAGGGTCTTGTTGTCCTTTGTGAGCGAGAAGGTTGACTCTTCATTCACAGTGTTGATGGGATAGCCCAGATTGACAGGCACACTCCATTCGCCGTTCACATATTCCGTTTTGAAGATGTCGTAGCTTCCCATGGTTTGGTGGCCGTTGCTTGCGAAGAAAAGAGTTTTGCCGTTGGGGTGTATGAAGACAAACTTTTCATCCAAATCGGTATTCACAACTGCACCCAAGTTTTTCGGACTGCTCCAGCTTTCGCCTTTCTTCGTGGAAACGTATATGTCGCCCTGGCCTTCGCCTTCGGGGCGCTCGCTCACGAAGTAGATGGTGTTGCCATCGGCTGTCATTGAGATAGATCCTTCGAAGTAGGAGGTGTTGATGGGGCGTGGCATTTTTTGCGCCGCACTCCATTCCTTCGTGCCGGGTCTGTATTCGCTTAAATAAATATCGCCCGTGCTCGACACCGTGTTTTTATAAACGTACATGCCATTGCCCGATGGGAAAATGCTCAACACCGCATCGTACGTTTCAGTGTTAAGCTCGCCTTCTACGGCAATACTCTGCGACCATTCTTTGGTGGTTTCATCATAATTGCTGTAATAGATGTCTTCGAAATACTTGTAATCACCGTCTTCGTCCATGCGTCCGCCTTTTGTGTCGTTGCGCCTTGCTGTGAAGACCATTGTATTGCCATCTGCACTGATACTTGGCGTGTATTCATCGTAGCGCGAGTTGATGAGATTCCCCATGTTTTCAATGCTCACGTCTACAGGCTTTTTCATCATGTCGCGCGCATACAGGCATTGTAGGCGATACTGTGTAGCTAGTTCGTATTCGTATGTGCTTGGTTTTTCTTTAGCGAGAAATGCATCAAAGGCTGTAATGGCATCGTCGAGCTTCGCGGTGCGGTGGTAAATCTGCCCGCGAAAGAAATCTGATTCGGATGAAATGGACGGTTCTTTTTCGAGTGCCTTGTTGAGATACTCCAGCGCTAGCTTGTATTTCTTGAGGTTGTAATAGCATTCTGAAGAGCCATAAAGTGCAGCTGCATTGTTGGCGTCCGATTGCAATACTTCGCGGTAGATGAGCATGGCACCGCGCATATTGTTCTCGTTGAATTCATGGCGCGCGGCCATGATTCGCGGTGTCGCGAGGGCGTTGTCAAAAAGGCCTGCTTTGGTGGAATCTTTCTGAGCGAAAGCGGAAAGCTGAAGAACAAGCAGCAACAAGACGGAAATAGTGATTCGTAGCATTGGGATGTTTGGGTTCACAAGGTAAGTTAGGTTTTCTGCAGTGACGATTCAGAAATACTGCCTTTTTTAACGACACGGGTGTAAAAAATTGTATTCGATTTTCATTTGTGCGGATGAAGGGTAGGTACATTTGAGCATATGCAAACCATGAAGTCTACCACCGAAAGCGATAGTAATTACGACCGTTTGGAAGAAATGAGCGTGCACGAATTGTTGGTCAACATCAATAGAGAAGACCAAAGCGTGCCGCTGGCAGTGGAGCGCGCTATTCCGCAAATTGAGCGGTTGGTTGCTATCACAGCCGAGCGCATGAAGGCAGGCGGACGCTTGTTTTATCTCGGTGCCGGCACCAGCGGACGATTGGGGATTGTTGATGCATCGGAGTGTCCTCCTACATATGGCGTTGAGCATGGTCTTGTCATCGGCCTCATTGCCGGCGGCGATCGCGCCATTCGATACCCTGTTGAATTTGCTGAAGACAACCGCGAACAAGGTTGGCTCGATTTGCAAGAGCATTCCATTACTGCGGCGGATGTTGTGGTGGGTATCGCAGCATCGGGTGGAACACCGTATGTGGTTGGTGCATTGACGAAATGCCGTGAATTAGGTATTACCACAGGGTGTATCACATGCAACGCAGGTTCAGCCGTTACGCAGGTAGCTGAGTATCCTATCGAAGTAGTAGTAGGTCCGGAATTTGTTACCGGCAGTACACGCATGAAGAGCGGCACCGCGCAAAAGCTTGTGCTCAACATGCTTTCTACGAGTGTCATGATACAGCTCGGAAGAGTGCGTGGCAACAAAATGGTCGACATGCAATTGAGTAACCGCAAGCTCGTGCACCGCGGGACTGCCATGGTGATGCAGCAAACAGGATTGTCGGAAGAAGAAGCACAGCGATTGCTGCTTGAGCATGGTAGTGTGCGCAAAGCGGTCGATCATGCACAAGTGAAATAACTATGCACGACATCGAACCATACTACAACTGGCGAGGCTACTATGTGGCAGCGGAAGATCCGTATTCACCGTTCTTCGAGCGCGAGTATTCCGAGTTCGAATTTTCGTCCAAGATATACAACTACTACATCCATCCGCAGTGGGATAGCTTCGGCAGCCAAACGCTATTTATGAAAGTGCTGTATTGCCATTACGATAATGGATTTGCGGTCATTGAGTTTATAGGAGAGTGGAACGATTTGCTCTACAACGACATCATGTTTTTGAAACGCGAAGTCATTGAACTCATGATACAGGAGGGTGTTACGAAGTTTATTCTGATTGGTGAGAACATCTTGAACTTTCATTTTTCGGACGACAGTTATTACGAAGAGTGGTTTGAAGAAGTGAATGAAAATGAGGGTTGGATTGCACTTATGAATGCGCGTGAGCATGTGCTTGCCGATATGGGT
>JBILIX010000318.1:0-3170 GCA_044368835.1 Flavobacteriales bacterium
CCTTCTTTTGCTCGTCTATATACGTGATATCGCCGGATGCATTGTATTCTCTGCGCCCTTTGATCTTAATATCTGCGTTGTATATCTGATGGTACTGGGTTACATAGTTACTCAATATCTGCGAGCGTGTAAGCGGAAGCATATTGGCAAATCGTTCTATGGTTACCTTACCGGAGTCGGGCGTAATCTTGGAGTCGGCAACTATGATGTACTTGATTTTCTGGCAATAGAGTTTTCCTCTTCTCAAATCAAACTTAGCCTTAGGTGAAAGGAAGTTGAGCGAATCTTGCCCTTCTGCAATGGAGTAGAAGTTCGATCGTTTGGCGTCTTCCGCAGTATCGATCATCAGGTCGTCACCACTTGCTTTGCGATTCGACGACAAGTCAAGCTCGTCGCGATCCATATACCAGGTAAACTGGTCCATGTAACACACGTATTGGTTGGTAGGAAACTCAATCTTGGTTTCACCGCCATTACTCTTGAAGATACCGTCGCGACGGTCGAAGTCGACATCGGCATTCACGTTGTCGGTTTTAAAGGCCAAGCCCGAACCGAGCTCTTCACCCACACCGCGCATTTGGAAAGACGAGGTGTCGGAGAGGATTTTCCTGCGCGAATACTTCATCAAATCGCTTGTGAGCTTGGCCCCGCTGAATTCCATGAAACCATTGCCGGTCATGCCGGTTGGCTTTAAGTGGAGGGTACCTGTGAGGTTTGCTTCATCGTTGAAGAAGTCAATCGGCTTGTCGATGCTTGAAATATCCAAGTTATCGCGCTTGGCATGGAAGGCAAGCATGGTGGAGTCGCTGTGCGCTTTGGGCACTTCAACCTTTCCGCTCAGCTCACGGTTCGTGAATTTATACGTCCTGCCTAGCATGGAGTCGGGTAGGAAGGTGAACTCTTTCGAAGATGCGGATGCTGTTAAATAGCTGAAGTCGCCACCGCCCTTTAATCCTGAATAATCAAGTTTCAACTCGGCAGTAACTTTTGCTTTGCCGCCGTAAGAGGGCATATCAGCGCCGGTTTTACGCGTAAATCCGAGCGAGTTATCTTCCATAAGTACCAGTGGCTCTGTAATGTCGGGGAAAATACCGCCGCTCACCAAGGTGCCTTCAAAGCGCAAATCCTTCTTACTGAAGTTGTCGAGGGAATCGATGGTGAAGGGCTGCAGCTGATAGAAGAACTTGTCTTTCTTATAAACGCCCTGCTGAATAGCTGGGTCGCTCCAATAAACAAAAGACGTTTTGGTACAGGTGAAAATCGGGTATTGCGGATACGTTCGGCTGTGATATCCTCCTTTGTTCGTTGGCGCATCCACTTTCAGATAACCTTGCACATCGCGAATAACACTCTTGACGCGCGTTTTCTGCAATTGACCGTACTGATTTCTCTCGAGCGATTCATCTTCCACATAGATGCGGCATGAGTCGACTTGAATAAGGTCGAGCTGGAATTTTTCATACGAGAAGAAATATTCCGGACCGTTGAACTCGAAATTACCGGCGTTTACCCGCCCTCCAAAGATGAAGTCGCGGTTCTTTTTCAATACAACTTCTTTGTTGAGTGGTATAATGTTTACCTGCTGTGAGTCGGAAAGCTGGAAGTTGTCGACGCCCTTCATCATAAGGTCATAATTGAGTAGACTCAGTTGTCCGTTGGGCCCCGACTCTACCTCTGTGCTGAACTGTATCACGTCGTAATCGCGTTTGCCGATGTTGTTTTCGATATACCAATAGAGCTTGGGCCGCACGGTAATATCGTGTGTGTTGAGGTCGTAATCGATGAAGCCTTTGTTGTTGAGGTCAATGAGAATTGTGTTTACCTGTTCTTCGCTGTAGTTGTGATAGCGCGAAAGTTCGAGTGCCGAGAATTTGTTGCTCTTGATATGATCGGCATATTGTTTCAGCTCATAGAGGGGATGCGAAAACGAAATACCCATCATGGCATCATACCGTTTCTTCTTGAAGTAGGTGTTCGATTCGAATGCTGCATAGCGTTGGGTGCTGCCATCGAGGCTACCCAATTTGATGGTCGGGTCGTCGAGGTTCCACGTTAACGCCTCAAAGTACATATCTACGTTGTGATAGGTGTTCTGAAAGGCCGACTTCGATATCCCCTCGTCGCTTCGCAACAAGGTCAGTTTTCTTGATTTTCGGTCGTATGAAAAATTAATGTCGGGATGCGTAATCGAATCTGCATCCAGTAAGAACATGATGCGGGCATGAGCTGTGTTAATACGGTCGGGCTTGATGGCAAACTCAAGGCTTTTCGCTGTAAATAATTTCTTGCTGTCGCGGTAGATGGTTATGGTCGCGGGTTCTTCCGGTGAACCACTTCCTATCAGCTGAGTGCCTGCCATGGTAAATCCGCCGTCGTAGTCCATGTTCGCCTCAATGTTCTGGATTTGCAGGCGTTTGTAGTACGATTCAAATCGGGGGTAGGTAGCCGTTTCGGTTGACTTATCAGCCAAAATCTTATCAGTGAGTCTGCCTTGTAAGGCTTGCTGGAAAAACTCGGTGTGGAAGATTACGGAGTCGGCGCTGTACGTGCTGCTTTTCAGCCGGATGAAATAATCGGCCATTTCAGCGTAGGTTTTCGTGGGGTCGAAACCGGCTCGTTGCCAGGTAACCTTACCCGCATTGCCTACAAAGCGCTGGCTACCCGGATAGTAGGTGCCGGATGTTCCGAAGATCAAGCTGCTATCGCCTTTGCTGTAACACTTGAGGTCCATAACACCAAATGTGATGGCAGGTACGGAATCGAAAACAAATCGATATTCATTGGTGCTGCTTTGCCATTGGATGGTTTCATTTTGAAAGAAACTACGGTCGCGAAAGAGTAATGCAGAGCTTTCGAGCATTTCAAACGTGAACTTCTTGTTCTTTTTATCATTCATTAGACGCAACAACACGTCGCTCCAAGTTAGGAAGTCAGCCTCTGTTTTTCCGGAAACAGGAAATAGAATCAATGCCTTGATATACTCATGAAAATCTGGAAATACTTTGTTTTTGTTCTTGACAAGAGCGTCGAGCACATTGTAGACCTGCTCTCGCTGATTTTGGGTGAAAGAGGAGGCTTGCAACCATACGGGATTGAATTGCGCTTCGATAATTTCCTTGCCGCGCCCCTGTCGGGCCGACTCAAACATATCGTAAAGCTGCTCGGCACAG
>JBILIX010000319.1:0-3166 GCA_044368835.1 Flavobacteriales bacterium
TGGAAATGACCTCGGCAATCGCGCCCTACCCAACGATACGCCTCAAAGCGCGTCGAAGTTGCCGGGCGCCTTCGCACAACTGAAGGTTTTCATCATGCGCGATGTGCTCAGTAAAGTGGCCAACCGACAGTACATGCTCATCAACTTTTTGGAGGCGCCACTGCTTGCTGCGGTGCTATCGCTTTTCATTAAGTACTACCCAACAAGTACGGGTGGCATACAACCCTATACCTTCCGTGAAAACCTCAACTTCCCGCAATACCTCTTCATTTCGGTGGTGGTGGCCATCTTCCTCGGACTCACTGTGAGCGCGGAAGAAATTATCAAGGATCAAAAGATTTTGAAAAGAGAACGCTACCTCAGCCTCAACAAGGGCAGCTATCTAGCGAGTAAAATGGCGATACTGTTTTTCATCTCACTCATTCAAAGCCTATCGTTTGTGTTGGTGGGAAATGCAATCCTTGAAGTAAAGGGCATGCTACTCCCCTTCTGGCTCGTGCTGTTCAGCACCAGTTGCTTTGCCAATATTCTAGGACTGAACATTTCAGCCAGCTTCAACAGTGCGAAGGTTATCTACATCATCATTCCAATTCTCATCATTCCTCAACTCCTCCTGAGTGGAGTTATCGTTCGCTTCGACCGTCTCTACCCCGGCATCACCAACCAAGGTCGTGTGCCGTGGATAGGCAACACCATGGTGGCGCGCTGGGCTTATGAAGCAATGGCCGTTTACCAATTCAAGAACAACGATTTTGAGAAGCAGTTCTTCCCCTATGATCGCGATCGCAAATACTACGCGTGGAAAAAAGATTACTGGTTGAAGGAATTAAAAAACCGCAGTACCGATGCACAAAAATTCATCGGACAGGAATCGGCCAAGGCCCAACTCACCTCCAACTTATTGATCCTGCGCAACGAATTGACTGCCGAATGCCAGCGCATACCTGATTTTTCCATTCAGCAGCTGGATATGCTCCAACCGGAAATTGCAACGGTTCAGGCCTTAAAGGAGATCGACACGGTGCTTACTACACTTGACCGATACTATATCGACAACTACAATGAAGTGAATGACCGCAAGGAAATGCTCATTGCCGAGCTTACCGCATCACCGGAACAGCGCACTGCATACCTGCGTCAGCAAGATGCGTGTTTCAATGAAAGTCTTGAGGATTTTGTGACCAACAAAAACGACCTGAAGAAAATAGTTGAGTCCGATGGCGTGCTCATCCAAAAACAAAACCCTGTGTTTCTGGACCCTACCGGGGGCTTCTTCAATGCCCACTACTATGCGCCAAGCAAAGTTCTATTTGGTCAGCGCATATCAACGCTTTCAGCCAACGTATTGGTCATTTGGGTAATGACTGCATTGCTGGCGATTTTGCTTGCATTCGATGGCTTGAAGAAGTTCTTAGACTTCACCGCACGAATAGGAAAAAAATAAGGAGTTAAGGGATTAACCTTCTACTTCAATCATTTTGAAAGGCACATTCACGATGGCCTCATAATCTTCACCGGCCTCAAGCATATCTTCATCGTCTTGCTCATAGTACCAATGAATAGCCACTTTGCTGCTCATGTTTTCAAGTCGGCGAAATAAATCGAGCAGGCATTTGCTGCTGCTCGTGTTGAAATACTCCAGCTGAACATGAACCACCGTTTCTGCTTGTGCATTCTTAACGTAAGCATCAACCCATTCGAGCAAAGGCTTATAAAAGTCGAGCGAGTTCTCAGGAATGGATCGACCTCGCAGTTCTAAATGACCATTGGCACTGAATTTTACTGAAGGTGTTTTGGTAGAGCCTACCAATGAAATATCGTCCATGCTGAGTTTTGTTTTCAGTGCAAATGTGAGCGATTTAGAGTCAACTTTCTGTGAAAGCCCATTAATTTTTTGACAACAAGCCCGTGCATATCTTCGCCACGGGCAAGAGCCCACCATACCCCATGAACAGTTCCGAAACAGAGTGGTTTGCATCGTGGTTCGATTCGCCCTACTACCCCATGCTATACCGCCATCGCGATGAGTCGGAAGCTGTTGAGTTGTTAACGAATTTGCACCAACTGCTTTCGCTTCCCGAAGAAGCTTGCGTGCTGGATCTCTGCTGTGGGCAAGGCCGTCATGCGCGCACGCTGCACTCGCTGGGCTACTCAGTAGTGGGCATCGACCTATCGCCGGCATCCATTGCACATGCGTGCACACTTGCATCGGAAGGTCAGCGTTTCGAGGTGCACGACATGCGCTCGTTTGCCTTGCCCGAAAAATTCGACGCTGTATTCAATCTGTTTACAAGCTTCGGGTATTTCGACAGCAACGAAGAAAACATGCGAGTGCTCCAACGCATCGCCGGTCACCTCAAACACAACGGGGTGCTGGTTATCGATTATTTGAATGCACAACCGCTCCTTTCACACAAAGACCAAGAGGCCGGCCTAACGGTAGACCACGTCACCTTCAAAACCTTCAAGTTTGTTGAGGGAAATTCGATTGTGAAGCAAATCACTGTAACCGACGGCGACCATGTGCATCAGTTCAGCGAGCGCGTGCAACTGTTGACGCTCGACCAATTTTCAGCCATGCTGCAAGCTGCCGGATTTGAGATTACCCATGTGTTTGGTGACTATCACCTTGCTCCTTACCAACCCGAACAATCGCCGCGCTGCCTTATTATTGCAAGCAAATCATGAGCAACACTCCTATATTCTACGCAACAGTGCTTTTTCTAGCCTCTATGGCAGGCTGGGGCATCTTCATGCTCACGCGAAAACAAGCCAGTAGAGGTGTAAAGGTGTTGCTCGCGTTCAGTGCTGCATATCTGCTCGGTCTTACGTTACTCCACCTTTTTCCCGAACTCTATCATTCTAATCTACCCAATGTGGGCTGGTATGTAGTAGCAGGATTCTTGTTGCAGGTAGTGCTCGATTTTTTCTCGCACGGCGTAGAACACGGCCATGCTCATACACACCAACACCAGGGCACACGTTTCTTGGCGAGCGTCATGATTTCTTTGTGGATTCACGCCTTCATTGAAGGAATGCCATTCGGTGGCGTTGTCGAAATGCACGCACACGACCACGCGGGTCACGACCATGGCCATGGCCTCGAAATGCACGACCACCGCATGTCGCTGCTGCTGGGCATTTCGCTGCATAAGGTTACAGAGGC
>JBILIX010000320.1:0-3150 GCA_044368835.1 Flavobacteriales bacterium
GAAAATTCTGGAACGCTCCCAAATCGTGGGCATGATACTCCTACTCGGATTGATGCTATACGGCAATGGAATGGACATTTTCCGCATCATTACAGGCTCGTAAAAGCGCGTGGATTTCGCTCATGCGGAATCGTACTCGACTTCTATGCTCCCTATTGGCAATTCTTGTTGCCAGTCCTATCCATTCGCAACAAATCACGTGGAGTTCGTCGGTGCGAAACGAACGTGCCATTGAACGGGTTCAAGCAATTGCGCTTACCGATACGCTGCTACATGTAATTGAAGAGCGAGACCATCATACGCTTCGCTGGGTTCGATTTGGCAGTGAATCGCTGCGCATGGTGGGCAATACGGAAATCATACCTGCATCGGAAGACGATAAGCTGGCCTATTATTTCATTCGTCGCGATACACTCCACACACTCAGCACCCGATGGAACAGAGAACTTGAGCGCACGGAAGTATACCGGATGCTTTACGACACGTCGGGGAAAAGAATTGGAGACCAAATTCTTTTGCATCAACAAATCGATTCTTCGCAGCCGAGAAGCAGCGGACTCCAATGCAAAATCTCGCCCGACAGCACTCACATACTCTTGTTTTTCGACAGCGAAAACGAACGTAAACAAACGGAGGGCATTCACTTCAAATGCTTCGATACCCAATGGAAAATGGCGTGGGAAAAAGACTTGCGACTTCCACCCTCAGCCGAGGTGCTTCAAGTGCACCACTTCCTAGTTGACAACAGCGGGGCGGTATACATGATGAGTGGGCGCAAACCGCTGAAGTCGAACGCCGACTGGCAGCGCCCTCAAGGCGGGCAATACGTTGTTTACTACTACAACGCAGAGCGCAACAAGTTGAAGCAATACGACATTGGTCTGAAGGACAAGCAAGTTATTTCCGTCGATTTCAAACTGAACACAAATCAGGAACTAGTCGTTGGCGGATACTACTCAGACAATTTTCAAAACAAGGCATCGGGCACCTTGCTGTTCATGTTGCAAGCTAATGGTGGCGCGATTTCAAAGGCAGCGTATACCCCCTTTTCCAAAGAAGTTCTGAGAGAGATGAGCGGAAAGGAGAAAGGAGGTCTCGATGATTTTTTCCTGGATCATTTGCATTTGACAACCAACGGAAGTATTGTGTTGGTTGGCGAGCAATACTATGCGAGCAGGTATGTTTCAACCGACCCCACTACGGGCCGACAAATCGTTGAGTACCGCTACAACTACAATGACATCATGGTGTGCCTTATGGATAGCAGCGGGCAGCATGTTTGGAACAACCGCGTGGCTAAGCGACAACTTACATCGGCCGTGTTCGATTCAAACTATTCCTATTCGTTTGCCGCCGACACTAAGCGTTTGCTGCTGACGTTCAATGACGACCCGGAGAACAATGCGCCACAGGAAGGCAAAAGACGCCGTGAGACCTCTCTCTGGTCGGGAACTAAAAACAGTGTTACAACACAGGTCGCAATCGATTTCGACGGTCAGCAAACCCGGCGAACCTGCATCGAAAACGACACAGAACAATTGTTATTCAACCCCTTAATGACTGTGTCAGCTCCCTGGTCGGGCCTTATCCTGGGATTCGACGATAAGCGAACCTATAAGTTTTGCCGGTTAGATTGATGCATTTTTGATAAGACCGTATTATATTCGCACCCCCAATTAACGGATTGGGTGCATTGCCTAGGTGGCGGAATTGGTAGACGCGCACGACTCAAAATCGTGTGTCTTCGGGCATGTGGGTTCGATTCCCACCCTGGGTACTCTTATTGTAATGCCGTTAAGGCAGTTCATTTAACCAAAAATACCGTTTACACTTAAACCATCGGAACTCCGGTGGTTTTTGTTTTTGGGCACTCGCGTATTATTCTTTGTTCCACTTCCACGTCACCGACAATCGCAACATCCTTCCAGGCATGGGCACAAAGCCACTTTCGACATATTCCTCGTTTAATACGTTGTTGACATCAACCGATACGTCTACATACTTAAGCGCAGCCATTGCACGCATGTCGAACACCCAGTAGCTTCCATAGGTAAGTCGTTCCATATAGCGCGAAACGACTTGCAAGCGGAAACGCTCCATAAAACGTATCTGTGCCTGAGCCACTACCTGGTGTCTCAAATGGTTGAGTGCGTACTTGCTGAAAGCCGTGGTGTCGCCCAAACGACCGGAGAGAAATGTATGCGACAAGCCGACCTGCTCGATGGCCAATTTGGACGAAGATTCAAAGCGCAATCGCACTCTGCTATCAACACCTGCAACGGTTACTAGTTGGAAGTTCTCCGGCATCCATAAGTCGTCTTCGCTATCGCGGGTGAAGTCGATGAAGTTGTTGGTTCGTCGCAAAAAGCCGCTTGATTCGGCCTGTAACGATGCGCTGTTCCACTTCATTCCGATTTCGGTATTGAGCGCCTGCTCGGGCTTCAGAGAAGGATTGCCCAAGTTGGCTCGATCGGAATAGTAGAGGTCCGTGAAGCTAGGGTTGCGGCTGCCTAAGCCTGCATTACCAAACAAGCGGAGTGACTTATAAATGGGAGTGCTAAATTCCAATCCGGGAAACACATTGAGCCCAAACAAAGCGCTGTATTGAGCCATTGCACCCATCACCACAACTGCAGAGTTCTCGAACATCAGGCGTTGTTCAGCATAGAAACTGTGGTAGTATCTACTGTGCTCACCGAGGTTGTTGCTGTGAATTATTTCAGCGCGCGATTCATAACCACCGCCAAACTGACCCGCCTTGTTTGTTTTAGAAACATGAATTTCGGCACCTGCAGCGGTTGTGAAATGATTGTTGCGATACACCTCCGGCTTTTCACGAATGAAAATGTAATCGTCGTGACTATAGCGCATGTACAGCATCGGCTGCACGTTCCATTGACCCAACTGCACACGATATCGCGCACTGCCATAGAGCGTCTCCGTGGTTTCGAATGCGTCCGTGTCAAAGGGGTACGCGTAAAATCCATTGGCCCCTGTCTCATTTCGCACAATTCCAGATGCCAAATTCAATTGTGACTTACGCTTTCCCAATACCATAGAACCACGATAACCTATGCGTTGCTGGGCATTGGAAGAGTTGTATCGATAGCCCTCCGAATCGAAATAAGAGGCGTCGAATTGATGGCGTTG
>JBILIX010000045.1:0-10500 GCA_044368835.1 Flavobacteriales bacterium
AAACAACACCGATATCGTTCCGATTATGAGCAAAACAAGTGTGCTGTAAAATCGAGTGGGTCTTATCAGCAAGGTGAATGGCATCGCGGTGAAAAGCCCGATACTCACAAGGCTCAAGGCATGCAATACTCCCGTTGCCTCGCGAGCGGATTCACCTGCAATCAATCGGAATTGATAGCCTTTATGCATCCAATAGTAAAGGGCTTCGCCGCCTTTCCATTGCGCTGATCCCCACACAAACATCCCTATTACTATCAATACCATAATGGTCTGGATGCGCAACGCCAGCATGCTCAAGCTATTGAACCACAACCGCACACTAGAGGTGCTTTCGTAGTGAACCGGTATCAGGAGAAAGGCGGTTTGCAATAGGAGTATGATGCCCGCTCCAAACAAATTCTCTGCTGCCGCATACAGCATCAATCCGCTAAACCAGGCAAGCGTGCGAGGTATGAAGGTGTATGCTGAATTACGCAAGCTCAGCAACAGGAAAATGGGGTGCGTATAATAGATCCAGGGGAAAAGCTCGGGTTGATAGTAAAGCCGCATTACCGTATTGTCGAGCAATGTATCAACCATGCCAAACCGAAAGAGCACGTTGTCGGTTCCCCATAACAAACCTGAATAGGGAAGGGTGATGAGCCAAAGCACAAACAAAAAGCCGTAGATAATGCGCGGCATGAATCGAAGTGCACGATGCTCGGCAAATTGAAAATAATAGGATGTGATGCGGTCCATCATGGTGCGCTGTATACAGGGAAATTCAGATGGGTTGTTTGAATGGTTTGGGCTTGATTGGTCGGCGGTATGAACTCAATGGCCAACCGAAGCTGCACCGAATCGGGCATGGAGCCGGAATGATTTTTTTCCATACGCATAACGTAATACAGTGCCTTACCATAAGCGGCGCTTTCAGTAATACGATCGAGCTGCACACGTCCGTTTTCGCTGTACAGGTTGCGGCTCAACTGCCAGCGCAAATCATCGTTGATGCCTTGTTCAAGTCGCTCAACCGGTGAAGAAGGGTCGTATTTGAAACGACCCGTTGCATCCTGCCAATCAGTCCAGACATTTTCTTGAAATGTTCTGCACTCGAGCTCCATGGTGGAGGTTGAATGGTCGGATCCGACTTCACTCCATGGCTGCTTGAAAAGCGGCTGCGCATACGTGACAATCGAGCCGTGCCTAGAACCGTCCGTTTGAAAAGCATTCCACAGGCAAACGGTAGTATGCGTTGCCAAAAGAAGAAAACCCAGAATAACGGTAATGTGTTTCATGATTTTCGGATTGCCCGAAGGTAATTCTACTTGTGTATCGTTGGTTGCTTTCGGTGTAAGTTTGTCTCAAATCCTTGGTTATGGTAGATATTAAAGCAAACGATCCTTCCCTGCGCTCTTGGGTGCATGTGCCCGAAGGTTCCGACTTTCCAATACAAAACCTGCCTTTCGGAGTGTTTCGCACCGAGAGCCAGTTTCCACACGTGTGTTGCGCAATTGGAGAGCAGCTCATCGATTTGAAGGCATTGCACGTGATGGGTTATTTGGAGAACCTGCCTTTCACGTTGGAAGATATGGTAAGCCCAACATTAAACCGTTGCATGCGACATGGCAAGCAAGCCATGCGTGAATTGCGCAATCGTGTTTCGAAATTGCTTCGAAGCGATATGCCCGATCTGCGCGACAAGGAGCACCATGTGCGCCAGGTGTTGTTTCGCCAAGACGAGGTGCAACTCCTTATGCCTATTGATGTTGGCGACTATACCGACTTTTATAGCAGCGAGGATCATGCGCGAAATGTGGGCACCATGTTTCGTGACCCGGCCAAGGCGCTTCTGCCCAATTGGAAGCATTTGCCGGTTGGATATCATGGAAGGGCTTCCAGCATTGTAATAAGTGGAACACCCATTCATCGTCCCATGGGGCAGGTGAACGCAAGCGATGAAACACAGCCCACTTTCGGCCCCACGAAGCAGCTCGATTTCGAATTGGAAATGGCCTTTGTAACGTTTGATGGAAAACCACTCGGGCAACGCATAACAACCGCCGAGGCCGACGATTATATTTTCGGCATGTTGCTCTTCAACGATTGGAGTGCGCGCGATATTCAGCGGTGGGAATATGTTCCCCTCGGACCGTTTTTGGCCAAGAATTTTGCATCAACTGTCTCGCCATGGGTGGTTACGTTGGATGCATTAGAACCGTTTCGAGTGCCTGGGCCCGTTCAAGAGCCGAAGGTGCTGCCTTACCTAGAATACGAGGGCAAGAAGAACATCGATATTCATCTGCAAGTGGCCATCAAGCCGGAGAATTCCGAGGAAACAGTTGTTTCGAACAGCAACTACAAATACATGTATTGGAACATGACTCAGCAATTGGCCCACCACACCGTGAACGGATGCAACATTCGTTGTGGCGATATGATTGCAAGTGGCACCATCAGCGGGCCTCATGAAGGTTCGTATGGAAGCATGCTCGAAATTGCTTGGAAGGGCACAAAGCCTGTTACAATGAACGATGGCTCGCAGCGTACATTCATCCAAGATGGTGATACTGTTATTATGAACGGACATGCAGAACGCGATGGCGTGAGAATTGGCTTTGGCTCGTGTATGGCACCGATACTTCCTGCGTTGATCTGATTGATTTGAATTGTTAGGGAATCGTCAAAGTGCATTGTCGGCCAAGTACGAAACGTGTTGGTCGGAAGAAGCCAATCCTATCAACGATAATTGGTTGCTAGAATGTGAAGATGCTGAAGAATGCGATGACCAAGAGGATGAATGCAACGAAGAACCCGCTGCCCAGTTCAACTGCTTTGGGCGGATAAAAGCTTCATCTGGCAAACTTCAGTTTAACTTCGCGCACTTCAACGTTTGATTTCCTACTAGGGATCCCTGAATTTTACATCTGTGTGCTGAATCTAAGGTTGTGAAATTCAAAAGTTACTACGTCACGTCGAGTAATTTTTTGAATAACACTTTATGCTTCATATAATAGAATCCACCCATTCTTTTGAGTTGGAAAGAACAATTGACGCTTTGATGCGTCAAGTGCCTGCGCAAGACCCACTCAAAGATTTCATACAACACAATACGCTTCATGCGTTACAGGACTTGCCTTTCAGGGAAGGCATTCGAGTCGCTTCCAAAAAGTTCGGTTATAGTGTGCTATTAACCTTGAAGGAGTATTGGTTGGCGCATAGTTCAGGTCGCGCTCAGTTAGCGAATCTCCTTATCGATCATCATAAAGGCTTAGTATGAAAAAGAAATCAGTGCCATCGGATGGCTTACATGGATTGCGTCAGAATTTTAAGTCTGACATGCTTTCGGGTTTTTTGGTGTTTCTAATTGCCCTTCCACTCAGCCTGGGTATTGCTGCAGCATCCGATTTTCCGCCACTCTACGGACTCATCACGGCAATGATTGGAGGGTTGGTAGTGAGCTTTTTTGCCGGTTCGCATCTTACCATTAAAGGGCCCGCTGCCGGTCTTATTGTAATTGTAGCGGGCGCTGTGGCTGAATTTGGAAATGGAAACAATGTGTTGGGTTGGAAACTTGCTCTCGGCGCGATCGTTGTTGCAGGCGCAGTGCAAATCATTTTCGGATTGCTCAAATTCGGTTCGTTCAGTGATTTCTTTCCCATTTCGGCCGTGCATGGCATGCTCGCAGCAATTGGAATTATTATTATCAGCAAACAGGCGCACGTGCTTGTGGGTATGAACCCGCTAACCCACGAGGGTCGGCCAATGGTCGAACCGCTTGAGTTACTGTTGGAGCTTAAAAATACCATTGCGAATATCACGGCCCATGTCGACGTGCTGATTGTGGGTGGTGCCAGTTTGTTCATTGTTTTCGCATGGCCAAAAATTCCGGTCAAATTGCTTAGAAAAATCCCTGCGGCTTTGGTTGTTTTGCTAGTCGCTATTCCGCTTGCCAAACTGCTCGGACTTCACAATACTCCAGATGTGCGCGATTCAATGGGAGCTTTAGTACTTAAGGGGTATTCGCCTATGCTCACGTTTGATCGTAATCTGTTTGAACTCCTCGGCGTGCAGGTTGATTTTGGAGGCTTTCATTTGCCTGCATTGTTCATTAAGTACGTTGCAATGTTCGCGATCGTTGGATCCATCGAAGCGTTGCTAACAGTGAAGGCAATCGATGTGCAAGACCCATATAAGCGTCGATCAAATCCGGACAAGGACCTCGTTGCTGTGGGTATCGGAAATATGGTAACAGGTGTTCTCGGTGGATTACCCATGATAAGTGAGGTCGCTCGCTCTTCGGCCAATGTTGCTAATGGAGCAAAAACCAGATGGGCCAACTTCTTTCACGGATTGTTTATTTTCATCTTCCTTTGCTTCGAGGTCTCTTTTGATGATTTGATTCCAAAGGCTGCATTGGCGGCTATGCTCATTGGAGTGGGTTGGAAATTGGCTCACCCTCGCGCATTTGGCCATATGGCTAAGATTGGAAAGGACCAAATTGTGATTTTCATAACTACAATTGTTGTAACACTTGCAACCGATTTATTACTAGGTATTGCTGCGGGAATAATGCTCAAGTTTATAATGCATTTGGCGCGGGGTGTGACGTTCGGCGTTCTCTTCAAAGCTAAAATGAGTGTTTCTGGTACGACGGTTATAATAGAGGAGGCGGCTATTTTTAGCAACTTTATCTCAATTAAAAAACAGTTGCTTTCATACGATTTGACTTCTCGTGTTACGATTGATTTTCAGAAATGTAATTTTATAGATCACTCGGTAATCGAAATTTTGCACCATATAAAGGATGATTTCAAAGTGGCGGGAGGAGAGTTGCTTATTTTGGGCATCGAAGAACTGAATCCGGTAGGAAACAGTAAACACCCACTGGCAGTTCAACGAAGAAAAATGTAACTCCATGAAATGCAATTTTTATTGCCTATTTAGCTGCTTCGTCTTGCTTACTTACAATGCAGCAGCCCAAAAGGATATTTCCGATCAGCAGCATGCATGGCTCATGTATTTCGGTAACCATCGCGTCAGTGAGCGTTGGGGATTGCATAGCGAGTATCAATGGCGCCGTGCCGATGGGTTTGAGCATTGGCAGCAGGCGCTGTTGCGACTAGGGGTAGATTATTACGCTAAGAATGGCGTGCAATACACTGCCGGTTATGCGTGGATTCGTTCTTACCCGTACGGTGATCAACCCATCGCGCATTCAAACAACGAAAATCGAATCTGGCAACAGATCATCACAAAATCGAAGGTTGGTAGGGTTGATGTTCAGAACAGATATCGATTGGAGCAACGTTTCATCGAGAATTGGGTGAAAGACGCCGATGGAGTTTACATGCAGGATGGGTTCTATTTCCGACAGCGCGTACGCTATCGTCTTTTGCTGACGGTTCCTTTGTCGAGAAAAGAAATGTCGGATAACACGTTGTTCTTTACCGCATACGACGAACCCTTTCTGGGATTCGGAAGAGGCATCGCTAAAAACGTGTTGGATCAAAATCGACTCTACGCTGCGCTTGGATGGCGTTTCAACGCTGCGTGCAATATTCAGTTGGGATACCTCAATCAGTACATCGTAAAGAAAGACGGTATTCAGGCGGAGCGCAATCACACACTGCAGGCGGCGCTGACATACAACATTGATTTCCGAAAAAAGGAAGAATAACCGAAAAAGAAAGAGCCGGAAAAACCGGCTCTTTCTTTTGAAGACAATTGTGGTGGGCAATACTGGGCTCGAACCAGTGACCCCTACCTTGTCGAGGTAGTGCTCTGAACCAACTGAGCTAATTGCCCTAAAATAAAAAATGAGCCGAAGCTCATTTTTTGGTGGACCCGGTGGGGGTCGAACCCACGTCCAAACAAGGAATTTCTAAGTTTTCTACATGCTTAGTTCGCAATTGGTTTTCGATGAAGGCCAGGCCACGAACAGCCAAACCTCCACTTAGCTTTGAGTTTTTAACGATTGCCTACAAGCTTCGGTTCTCGCGATCTCTCTTTGATGAAGCCTCATTGCCGGTGACCAAGAGCGGGGTCATCCGACGAGACAGTGCTTGTTCCGGACCCAGTCCGAAATTAGGCATAATCACACCCGGTGATTAGGCTGCAAGCGCGTAAGAAGTGTTGTCATTTCTGACTTGCAGTTTCAGATTTAAGAGCTATCCTGCAAAACGCTCTGCATGCTTGCCCAGCTATTCTTCTTGCTGTCAAATCCGGGGAACGGGCCCATTCATTGAACTTGCTCGTTCTGTCGTAACAGATAGCAATGCATTCGAATAATGTCAAAGAACGCCGCAAAGATAATTCGCCTCGGCGCGTTTATACTCACAATTTACACTAACTCATTCCATAAGCTTTTTTCTTTTCACTCACGAGAGCTGGCGGCAAAGGGTATTTTTGCGGAAAATTGATTCAATGACAATCAAGAAAATTGGAATTATCCGAGAAGGAAAAGTTCCGCCTGATCATCGGGTGGCGCTTACGCCGCAGCAATGCGCGCTGGTGAAGTCTCAGATGGGAGTGGATGTCGTTGTGCAACCCAGCCCCATTCGCAGATATTCGGATGCTGAATACGCCGCTGCAGGCCTGGTGCTTCAGGAAGATTTGTCGGATTGCGACTTAATCATTGGTGTAAAGGAAGTGCCTGTTGATATGCTCATACCGGGCAAGTCTTACATGTTCTTCTCCCACACGTTTAAAAAGCAACCCTACAATGCGAAGTTGCTAAAGGCTATTCTGGATAGAAAAATTCGCCTCATCGACTACGAAGTAATTAAAGACATCAATAAAAAAAGGCTGATTGGCTTTGGTCGTTATGCCGGCATAGTAGGCGCCTACCATGCGTTTCGTGCGTTTGGCTTGAAGCACCAGCTTTTCAGCATAAAGGCGCCTCATGAATGCGCCGACAGGGTTGAGCTCGAGCAGCAACTTTCCACCGTTAAGCTCCCAGCCAATATGCGTGTGGTTGTAACAGGCTTCGGCAGGGTGGGGCATGGCGCTGAAGAAATTCTAAAGCTTTTGCCATTGCGCAGAGTAAGTGAGGCGGAATTCTTAAATGAGGATTGGAATGAGCCGATTTATACCCATCTCGATACAGCCGATTATTACGTCCGAAAAGATCGCGGTGGTTTTGATAAGACCGATTTCTATAACAACCCCCAACTGTATCAATCTTCTCTTCCCGATACGGTGCGCTCAAGCGATCTCTATATCGCTTGCCATCTTTGGGCCTCGGGCAATCCGGTGCTCATCACACAACACGATCTTCAGCATCCCAATTGGAAGTGTAAGGTGATCGCCGATGTGAGTTGCGATGTGAACGGTCCGATTGCTTCAACCTTGAGAGCATCCACCATCGCAAGTCCACTCTATGGTTATGATCCATCAACTGGTCTAGAGTGCGAATGGAATGAAAAGGATGCTATTTGTGTAATGGCTATCGACAATTTGCCTTGCGAATTGCCTAAAGACGCATCGGAAGATTTCGGCAATGAGCTTATTCGCCATGTCCTCCCGCATATGCTGCAGGGCGATACACAGGAAATAATCTGGCATGCCACTGAAACAACCTTGCAGGGTGAACTTACTCCTCATTTCGCTTACTTAAAGGAATACGCAGAGGGCGCCGCCCATTAATTACTGCTTGTTGAATGTGAACGTGATGGTGCCGTCTTGCTTGCGCTTGGAACCGCTGTAATCAAAACGCCATTTGCTTGCGTATTTCACCGATTCTTCTCTTAGGCACGTGTTCGCTGAGGATGCCCCTTCCTGTATGCGCGCATCAACCACTTTCCCCAACTCATCAATGGTGACCATAACCACTACAACACCGTTGGTTTTGCAGCGATAGGTGGGAATGGGATTGTCCATAGGTTCGCGCCCTTTCATGTTGAACGACGCTGTTACAGGTCCGCTGTAGCTTTTGTTCTGTTGCTCTTTAAACCAATCGTTTTCGCCTTTTTGGAAGCTGCTTTTTTCTTGTTGACCTCCCTGCGATTTTTGAGCGACGGTGTAGTCGGGCGAGCCATCTTTCAGTTTGGCAAACTCTTCCGCCTCCATAGCCTTCAAGTCGTTGTAAACCTGCTCTTTCATTTGTGAGGAACTCATGCCCCTATAGCTGCGTGCGTCCGACGAACGTTCGGAGTTTTCATTGGCAACCAGGTTCCGCAATTCGGCGTTACGATCCATTTCTTGCTGAGCCTGTTGCTCTTCGGGCAAGGGCTCTTCGCTCAGCATGTCCATCGTCAACTCTTCGTACTGAACCTCCTCTTCTGCGGTGCGGTGGTCTTCCGTGAGCATTTGAGTAACAAACAAAATGAATATGTGAACCACAAGGGACACAATAATGGCCTGATAGACAAAGGCCCATTGTTCCTTGGGCCTCTCATGCAAGGCTCGCAAAAACTCGTCGGCACGCGCCGGATTAATCTTCAAAGTTGAAGATTCACTCGCGCTGCTTTCGTTTTTAGTAAGCTTGTTTTCAGACATGCAGGACTTTCTTGTGGGATAGATTTTGCCTTCACCAAGGTAGCGTGTATACAGCAGTCTTATCCAACGGATCAAAGAGTTATGAAACTTAGGGCGTAAATAGTGCCCAACTGTTAAAATTTATGCTTTTACGCTTTGCAGATAGTGTTCGTGCGTTTGGGCGTATATTAGCCTCGGCGATGTCGAAAGTCTGCCAAACAAAAAAGTACAGTAAACTCAAACCAATACAATGAAAAAATTCTTTGCTCTCTTGGCCTTCGTTGCAATTTGCGGAGTTGCCAGTGCCCAATGTTCTAAATCTGCTGCTCAGGGAACATCGGCCAAACAAGAAACAGTTAAGTGCTCTGAGGCCGATAAGGCTAAGTGCGAAAAGACGGCTGCACAGACAGGCGCTAAGTGTGAAACAACTGCTACAGGTGCTGTAGCTACTGAAAAGTCTTGCAACAAAGGCAACAGTGGTTCATGCTGCAGCAAAGGCACTACCAGCGCTTCTGGTTCATGCTGCCAAAAGGGTGGTACTGCTGAGACAGCTCCAGCTGATGGAAAGAAGTCAAAGAAGGTGAAGACAATCGCAATGGTTGAAGAACCTAAGAAATAATTTCTCTTCATGGAAATTGAAAAGGGGCGGTAATTACCGCCCCTTTTTTATTTCAATCCGAAATGCTTTTCTGCCATTTCCCGAATGTTGTCGCCAATAGCCAACGCTGCCGTTGCGGCTGGCGAAGGTGCGTTCAATACGTGTATGCTGTGATCGGTATACTCGATGCGGAAATCATCGCGTGTGTCTCCGTCCTGGCTCAACAATAGGGCGCGCACACCGGCTCTCCCCGGATGTATGTCGTCCATCGTAAGCGAGGGTACAAGAGTTTGAAGTGTTTTCAAAAACAATCGCTTCGAAAAGGCTCTGCGGTATTCATCGATACCAAATTTCATGTTGTTCATGAATAGTCTCCATGTGCCGATGTAACTGAGTGCGTCCATGGTGTCGCGCAGACTGAAGTCAGTCTTCCCATATCCTTCGCGCTTGAAGGTGAACACAGCGTTGGGGCCACACTCAACGTCGCCGTTTACCATGCGCGTAAAATGCACGCCCAGAAACGGAAAATCAGGATTGGGCACCGGGTAAATCAAATGCTTCACCTTATGCTTGGCTTGCTCGGTCAACTCGTAATAGTCACCACGGAAGCCTACTACCTTCTCTTTCAATTGAACACCATCTTTCTTGGCCAATCGGTCTGCTTGAAGCCCCCCGGAGAATATCATGAAGCGGGCCTTATACTTCGCTTTATTGGTAACAACTATGGAAATATCACCCATGCGTTCAAAGGCAATCGCTTCTTCACCGGTATGCACTTCGCTTTCAGATTGCTTTGCCAATGCCAACTCAGCCATTTTCTCGGTAGCTCCCTTATAATCGATGATGCCGGTGCAACCAATGTGAACTGCTGAAATACCCTCGCAATAAGGCTCAATATCCTTAATCTGTTCCTTGGTTACGCGCGTCATATTTTCGATGCCGTTGGAAATACCATGCGTCCAAATCTTTTCTAAGTTCGGAAGTTCAGACTCCTTGGTCGCTACAATGAGCTTACCACAGATGTCATGTTTCACGTCGTATTGTTTGGCAAACTGGACGAGCTCTCTTCGACCGTTGACACAATTTATTGCCTTCAAAGAATTCGGCTTGTAATAAATTCCGGAGTGAATAACTCCGCTGTTGTTGCCCGTTTGATGGTCGGCCAGGTGCTGCTCCTTTTCCAATAATAAAATCCGAAGATGCGGGTGAGCAATTTGGATTTTGTAGAGTGTGGCTGCGCCAACAATGCCGCCGCCCACGATTACGATGTCAAATGTTTTTTCCACGGGTCGAATATACTTCTGCGCTTCTTAAAACGGAACACCTGAATGTGCGATAAATGATTGTGTGCTGTATGTTTACCCTATGAAAACCACGATCAAAGCACAACATGCATGGGCAATGTATGATTGGGCTAATTCCACCTATAACCTTGTGATTAGCAC
>JBILIX010000321.1:0-3140 GCA_044368835.1 Flavobacteriales bacterium
AAAACGGCATTCAGGTAGTTGCTGTCGATATCAATCCGCAGCTGCACCGTGTTTTTTCCGAAGGCCAATATGAAACCAACGAGCCCGGTCTTGCCGAGGCACTGACGTCGTCATTCGCCACAGGGCAGTTGATTGTAACCAACGACTTCTCGCAAGTGCACGACAGTGCAGCAGTGATTGTTGCCATCCCCTTGCTGGTTGATCAGCAAAAGAACATACTCGACGAGCCGTTCCTCAATTGCTTCCGTGAGTTGGCTCCACATTTCAGCAATAACGTTTTAATTGTTATTGAAACATCGATACCGGTAGGCTACGGCCGCGATGTAGTAGTGCCGGCTATTGAATCGACCGGTAAAAAACACGGCACTGACTTCTTGCTGGTGCACAGCCCTGAACGCATCAAGAGCGGCACCATGCTCGAGCAATTGTTGCGCACACCGAAAGTGATAGGCGGTGTTTCGCCGGAAGCAACTGACAAAGCCCTCGAGATTTATCAGTGGTTCTTCGATCGCTCACTCATTCACATTGTTGACAGCATTGAAGCAGCCGAAATGGTGAAGCTGGCCGGCATGGCCTACCGCGATGTGAACATTGCGCTCTCCAACCAACTGGCTGCATTCTCCAATCGAATCGGCGTGAACTTCGCCGACCTCATTCCGCTCATCAACACCGACGGCGAAGCGCATTTGTTGCAGCCCGGCATTGGCGTAGGCGGACACTGCACACCGGTGTATCCCTACTTCCTGATCAACAACTTCAAACAAGCAGGACTCGACTTTGAATTGGCTAGCAGAAGCCGTGTGATCAACGACGAAATGGCGGCCTATGCAGTGGCTCTCGCCTCCATGCATGTGAATAAAAAGACAGCATTGGTACTCGGATTGAGCTTCCGCCCCAACATCAAAGAAGATACTTTCAGCACAAGCTATTTGCTGCGCGATGCGTTGCTGAAAAACAACTTTGAAGTTTGCCTGCACGACACCGAATTCAGTGCCGCTGAAATTGAGAAGAAAGGATTCACTCCTGCTTCCGACGTGTATTCAACCGCATCAGAAGCCTTGTTTTTAGTTACGATGCACAAAGAATATCAGCACCTCGACTATGCCGCGTTGCACGCCTCAGGTGTGCGGGTCATCATTGACGGACGCAATCAGCTCAACAAACAAGACGTAGAACAAGCCGGTATTCGATACATCGGCATTGGAAGATAATTGCACATGATACCTATCGCTAAACCTTACCTTACCGAAAACGATGCACAAGCCGCCTACGACGCGATCATGTCGGGTTGGATAACGCAAGGGCCGCGTGTACAGGAATTCGAAGAAAAATTCGCAGCATATACCGGAGCGAAACATGCCGTTGCCGTGAGCAATTGCACAACGGGCTTGCACCTCGCCATGATCGTGGCAGGTATTCAAGCAGGCGACGAGGTAATATGCCCCAGCATGAGCTACATCGCTACAGCCAACAGTATCATGTACATGGGCGCAACACCGGTATTCGCAGAAGTACATCCGGAAACCTACAACCTGGATGTAGCAGATGCAGAACGTCGTATCACCCCCAACACGAAAGCCATCTTGCTCGTGCACCAAATAGGAATGCCGGCCGATATCGATGCGTTTTCTGCGCTTTGCAAAAAATACAACCTGATTTTGATTGAAGATGCTGCATGCGCAGCAGGCTCATCGTACCAAGGAAAAAAAATCGGATCACACTCCGACCTGGTGTGTTTTTCATTTCACCCCAGAAAAGTAATCAGCACCGGCGACGGGGGCATGGTCACCACCAACAACGACGCCTATGCCGATCGCATGAAGTTGTTGCGTCAGCACGGCATGAGTGTCAATGCAGGTGCGCGACACGGTGCTACCAAAATCATCTTTGAAGATCATCTGGAAGTAGCATACAACTACCGCATGACCGACATTCAAGCGGCTGTGGGCATTCAGCAGCTAGCCAAACTCGATTGGATTGTAGAAGAGCGTCGAAAAATCGCTGCACGCTATCTCACAGAATTGGCCGATATCGATTGCATTCGCCTGCCACGCGAGGAAAGTGGATATTTCACCAACTGGCAATCGTTCAGCATCTACCTGAAAGAAAATGCCCCAATGACGCGCAATGAGCTGATGCAGGCCTTGCTTGATAAAGGCATCGCCTCGCGCCGAGGAGTGATGACCTCACACCGCGAAACAGCCTACAAAGCAATGTGCGTAGGATTATCGCTACCGCGCACCGAAGAGGCATGCGACCGAAGCATCATTATTCCGCTCTATGTGCCGATGGAAGCAAACGATGTGAGCACCGTGATACACGCGCTGCGCGAATTGTTGGCGGTTTAAAAATGAAACGATGATGGTTGAACAATCCTTGCTACCCTCGCGAAGAACCCTGTTCAATTGGTTCCTGTTCATACTTGCCACCAAAGTACTTTGGCTTGTCTTGTTTACCGCACTGCGCAATCCGCAATGGAATCCGAAGCTCTCCGTTGGTACTATTGGTCTGTATGGCGGCGATAGTCAAACATATTACTACCCTGTAGAACACCTCATCGCTACGGGCGAATACTACGGCATGTGCAGAATGCCCGGCGTATTGCCCATATACGGGCCATTGCGCATGTTTCTTTCGGAAGTAAATGCGCAGCAGGCAATAGTGGTATTGCAAGTAATCTTTGACAGTGTGGCTACCTTACTCCTGGCCATTCTGGCCGCGCGCTTATTCGCCAGCCGAGGAGCATTTCGTGCAACCATTCTTCTTTCCTGCGCTACAACTTTTATTGCGTTGCGGAATGTTTACCTGTTGTCCGACAGCTTTTGCATTTCTGCGCTCATCACCGCTCTCTTCTTTCTCTCATCCTACTTTCAATCGCACCGTAAATCGTTGCTTTTATATGCGGGATTGTTCGTCGCTTGGGCCGTTTTCCTCCGACAAATCACCTTGCTTGCCGCCCCTATTATGGGTGTTATGGTGCTGGCACATCATTGGAAGGACGGTAAAAAAACCGTGCAAGCAGGCCTTCTGCTAGCTCTCCCTCTGGTGCTTTCACTGGGAGCATGGACACTTCGCAACCAAATAACCTATGGGCGCAACGTGGTGCTGGTAGCCCCGTTGGATGAATGCATGTACAACCT
>JBILIX010000322.1:0-3120 GCA_044368835.1 Flavobacteriales bacterium
GCCGTCTTTGAGGTAATCGTTTTTCAAGGAAGAATGAAACTGGATGTAATCGAACCCGCAGTGGTGATTGGTAAACAGCAACCCATCGTTGCTCACAATCTCACCCGTGCAGCCGCCACCAAAGAGGACGATAGCATCCTTCACACTCGATCCGTTGGCATCATACAGATCTTCGGCTGTAAGCTGTAATCCTTGCGATTGCATGTCGCCATACACGACATTGAGCAGTGAAGGAATCCACATGCCTTCCTTTGCAGTACCAACGTGAGCAAACAGTAACAGGGCTGCGAGTAATCTAAACTTCATAGAGATTTGTTTTGGGCCCGCAAATTACTAAAGGATTGTAGGATTGTAGGATTGTAGGATAAAAGGATTATAGGGAAATAGCACGCCACACCTAAGCCCTATTACCTATCACCTATTACCTATTACCTATTACCTATCACCTATCACCTATTACCTATTACCTATCACCTAAGCCCGTGCTAACTCAATCAACGTAATCTCCGGCGCCATACCTACCCTGCCGGGGAAAGCCAGAAAGCCAAACCCGCGGTTGATGTACAGGTATTGATTGCCCTCTTGATAGAGACCGCCCCAACGTTTGTAGCGCACCGAAACGGGGCTCAACTTGATTCCGAATTGTGGCAATTCGACGCCCATTTGAGCGCCGTGTGTATGACCCGAAAAGGTGAGCGCGATATTGGTTTGTTGAATCACCTGTTCCGACCAATGCGTAGGATCGTGTGAAAGCAGTATTTTAAACTCATCGTTGGTCACACCCTCCATCGTCTTCGCCAAATCGCCGTGCTGGTGAAACCCGAGACCCCAGTTTTCACTGCCGAGCAATCGAATCGATTGACCGTCCTTTTCCAACAGCACATTCTCATTACGCAACAAGCGGAAACCGGCTTCTTTGTGTATTTCAAATAAGCGCTCCTGACTTTGTTTCTTTAACTCCGGTTGGTTGCGCATCGCATAATCGCCGTAGTCGTGATTGCCCAGAATGGAAAACTTCCCGCCTTTGGCTTGAATACCCGCCAAGCGTTCCACCCAAGGCTCTGCTTCATTCGCAAAATTGTTGACCATGTCGCCCGTGAAGAAAACGTAATCGGCATCGAGTGAGTTGATCAGGTCAAATCCCGGCTGCACATCGTCGAATGCCTCGTTGAAACTACCCAAGTGCATATCGCTGATTTGCACGATGCGCACCCCGTCGAAAGCTTCGGGTAAATCGGGAAAAACAATGCGCTCCGACATGACCCTATAACCAAACTTACCGCGTGTAACGCCGTAGATCATACTACCCGCCCACAACGCCGCAACGCCCAATCCCATCTGATTAAAAAACTGGATGCGCGTCATCTTGTCGTGTGGTTCGCTATCCGGCTTCGTGAAGAATTTCATGGCTACCCATTTCAAGCCATTGGCCAGGTCGTTTACCAAATGAAACGTTCCGAAAACGAGCTTGGTGGTAACTGCGATGATGAAGAATCCAACGGCGAAATTGAACAGAGAATAACTACGAGAGCCCTGCCATTCATGACGGGCTGTCCAATTGAGCATCATAAAAACGATGGTCCCGTATGCAATGACGGTGGTTGACCAGAAGGCTATGAGCAACGCCTTTCGCCAAAATGGATCGAAGGAAGCCAAACTCATGCGCAGACCTTTGAAAGCATAGATTTCAATACCGGAAAACAGCAGCAACGTAAGGAGCAAACGCATCATGGCCTCATCAAATAAGGCGTCAAAGGTAATCGTCCACATCGCGCGAGTTGCAGTGCGTCGAATAAACAATCGTTAAAACACCTGACTAGAATCAAGATGGACGAATTAGGCCAATCAGAAAAATCAGATATTTTCGCTTCAACTAAATGAATCCATATGAGAAACATTCTGATTGCACTTTTTCTGACCTTTTCAGGCGCTCTTTTCGCCCAAGAACAAAACCGTGTTGTGGTAGTGCTTGCCAACGGCAATGAATACATAGGCACCATTGAAAAAGACGATGGCCGGGAAATGTACTTGATGACCATCAACATGGGCGGCGTGTATTTGCAGAAGACCGATATACGCAGCGTGACGCCCGTGGAAAGTGAATCCCAAATTGTGCAAGGTGAGTTTCGAAACACCGGTCCCTTCACCACCCGTTATGCCTTTACTACGAATGCTCTGAGCATCAACAAGGGAGAGAACTACACCATGCTCAACTTATACGGACCGGAAATGCACATGGCTGTTACGAACCGACTTTCGGTGGGTATCATGAGTTCTTGGATAGGCAGTCCGCTCATTCTAGCGTTGAAGTACACCATACCGACCAAGAATCCGAATGTCAATTTTTCGGTGGGCAATCTAGCTGCAACCTCCGGCTATTTGCAGAGCTTCCGAGGCTATGGCAACTTGGCCTTCGGCAATGTGACGCTTGGCAACCGGTTGAACAACGTGACCCTTGCAGGTGGGTATTTTATGTATCGCGGTGGTGGTTTGGATAACTACACCGAAGAGACAGCAGCTATTAGGACTAGCAAATTAGATTACGATTATCCTGACGCACCTACAGGATTGCCCAAGCCCGTTCAAGGCCCCATGCTTTCCATTGGAGGTATCGCACGCATTGGAGCCAAAGCCAGTTTTGTGTTCGACTCCATGCTCGGGTTTTTCAAGCATGAATATTATACAGAAGAAAGGACAACAATTAGAGAAGAACAATACAATCCAAATTACATAGCGGGTGAATACGATCATCGCATCGTCAAGAAGAGCTCTAACTCGAGTGCGATGTTCATCATGCCGGGCATGCGCTTTCAGCGCGACGAGCGCAAGGCATTCCAGTTTAGTTTGGCAGGTATCGTAATCAAGGATGGTGGCGAATCCATATCATTCCCCTTCCCTCTTTGTACTTGGTTTTACCGGTTCTAGCGGTGACTGAGCCTCGACTTCGCTCGGCTACCGCGCAGTCGAAGTCCGGCTAACGCGCAGTCGAAGCCTCGGCTACGCGGTGACTGAGCGCAGTCGAAGTCCGCTCGGCTACCGGCTCGGCTAGGAGGTGACTGAGCCTCGACTTCGCGGTGACTGAGCCTCGGCTTCGCTCGGCTACCGCGCAGTAGAAGTCCG
>JBILIX010000323.1:0-3114 GCA_044368835.1 Flavobacteriales bacterium
ATGCCATAGCACTCCGTTGAGAAAAATTTTCATTTCACCACTCGTACAATTCTTTGTAAAAGCCCAGTGATTCCAGCGCCCTTCAAAATCCTGATTTGTTGCGAGTTTATTAATACGATCATATCCTCCGTTATATCCTGCATCCCAATAAACATTTGAATTACTCCATGGCAGATGAACGTTCAAAACACGTTGATTGAGGGAATTTACGCCCTCGAAAATGGTCCCGTTCTGAGGCTGCACCTCGGGATCACCATACTGCCACAGCATGATGGTGATTTCATTGCTCACTGCCTCAAACGCCTCTTTCGGCACCTTCACTTCATCTTGCCAGTCCATGCGCATGTACCGATCACTCCCCTCGTATAGCAATGCTGATGGAAAGGGCGTTTCTTCTGCCTGCCATGAAGTGTCGATGGTTGTTTCAACGTTCGACCAGCTGACACGAACTACAAGCGAAGACGTTCCATCCCATTGCCATTCACTAAGCAGGTTGTAATCATTCCAGCCAACGGTCGTAAGTGATAGGTTGGCATCGTACACGGTTACAAACGCATTCGACAAGAGTGATTCGGAAGCTACCGTATCGGTGGTCGTTGCTAACTCAACCTTGAAAAATGCAACTGCACTCGGTGCATTCGAAAATGCAAATGCCAGTCGAGAAAGAACATCTCCCTCATTTAATCCGGCAGCAACAAGCTCTGATGAACGATACAGAAAAACGGATTGCGCCGATGTGCCAACCGCCGATGGCAACGCAACGGAAGCGGGCTCACCTCCTATGGTAAAAACAGTTTCATCAACCGATGAATCCATCACGCGAATGCTGTGGTTGTACTCGCGCGTTACAACAATCGGCTGCGAAGTCATATCAACCAAATCAAAATCAGCATTGTTCACGAAATAAAGCGGATGGTTTGCCTGAGCACTATCAATGATTCCTGTGTGATCATAGAGATAGGTATAGGTCAAATAATCCCACTCACCACAAGGGAATCCGAGGTTTCCGGCTGTTCCATCTTCGAAGCACTTGAGGTTGTAGTACATGAGTATTTTCTGATACTCAACACCATTATTGCTCGACGGAAACTCGAACCAACGTCGGCCGGGTGAATCGTAAGCCGCTGCAGCATTGTTCTGTGCCTGCCAGGTAAACGTTTGCACAACGGTAGTGTCAGCAGTTTGGCTTTTGACAGCATTGCTCAGAAAAATGAAAATTACGGTTAACAGTATGGTGATAGATAGAATTCTCATGCTCTAAAATTAGATAAAAAAGGAAAGAACACACGGGGAACTCTTTCAGTCATAAGCGGCCAGCCAGATGAGCAACTTGTTATAGGAATAATATTCCATGTATCTCGCACTCTTCTCCACTTGAGATAAGGCTTTCAGAAGCAAATGCTCCTTTTAATCCAAGAGTATTCTTATATGGAATAAAAAGCAAAGAGGCCATCGCGCAGAAAACCATCACTTCGCAGTGCGAAATCCGTTCAATCAAATGCAACAGACTCATGGAAACAACTTCTATCACCGTGCAAACACAACTGCCAAAACTGAGCGAGAAATTTCTTCATCACGTTTGGAAGTTTGGTTGGTTTGCCTCCAGTAATTTAGTGACCGTTGCGGGTCAACCAATTGAAATAATGCACCCGGGAGTGCACAACCACAATGCAGGTCCCGATTTTATGAATGCACGCATACGCATGGACGGAACGCTTTGGTGGGGTAACGTGGAAATTCACGTACGAGCTTCTGATTGGAATCGACACAACCATCAATCTGACGACAATTACAAAAATGTGATTTTACATGTGGTGCTTTACAACGACGTTTCGATTCATCTCAATAATCCCGGCGACTTGCAAGTGCTCGACTTATCGGAATGCCTCGACTGGAACATCTGGGAGTCACACCAGCAATGGCTCAACAACTATCGCTGGATTCCTTGTGAATCGGTCATACACAAAGCAGATCGCGCATATTGGTGCATGGCCAACGACCGGTTACTCATTGAACGTCTTCATGAACGCGTAGCCGGGCTATTCGATAATCTTGAGCGCACAGGAGGCGATTGGTCGCAAGTTGCCTTCATTGAGTTATGCAAAGCATTCGGATTTAAATCGAATAGCTTACCCATGGAGATGCTGGCCAACTCACTCCCCTATTCGGTTGTTGCTCGCCATAGCAGCGACCCATTTCAGTTGGAAGCTATCTTGTTTGGTCAGGCCGGAATGCTGCAATCTCAAAAGCCCGATGACTACGAGGGACGACTGAGAGCTGAATACGCCATCCTAAAGGCAAAACACAGCCTTACACCGCTTTCGAAATCGATCTGGAACTTTGGGAAAGTTCGTCCATCCAACAGCCCTTTGATCCGTTTGGCGCAATTGGCCAACACCTTGAGCCGAACCAAGCATATAGCCTCTTCGTTGCTGAATCTTGAAGAGCCTGAACTATCCAAGCTATTCGCCGCGCAAGCCCATCCCTATTGGCAAGAACACAAGCAATTTGGCGTGCGAAGAAAAAAACATCTTCCCATCACAATGGGTAAAATGTCGATCGACCAACTAACCATTAACGTGGCAGCCAGACTGAGATTTGCACATGGCAAATACCACAACAATTTATCGATGATGACAGACTCGCTTGCGCTGCTTCAAAGCATGCCATCGGAGCAAAACCAAATTATCGAAAACTGGAAAGAGCTTGGAATAAAGAGCGAACACGCAGGTGACTCGCAAGCCTTAATACAACTTTATAGTGTATATTGCACACACGAAAAATGCATAGACTGCCCCATAGGCATTACCTTGCTTAAAACACAAACCCATGAAACGCATTCATAGCTTGCTTGAAAAACAGCTATTCGGCATTTGCGCCGGCATTGCCGACTATATGGGCGTGAAGACCCGCAAGGTCCGCTTGAGCTTTATCTACCTGTCATTTCTGACATTCGGCTCCCCGATTTTCGCCTACCTAGTGCTACTTTTTTGGAAACAAAACTCCAAAATCTGGAAGCCCTGGTTATGGCGGAAAGGCAATGCTGAATTATAAAAGCTCATTGGCCAAGTTGGCCAACTCACTGCGCTCACCCCTTTCCAGTGTAACGTGGCA